>CALBIE010000831.1 GCA_937893495.1 uncultured Verrucomicrobiales bacterium
GGGAATTCCAGCCAGCCGCGCGGCCGGCACGGCATACTGGTGGCTGTTGTAAACGTGGGAATGAACGACATCGACATTTTGTTCGCGCAGCCATCGGCTGAACCGAATCATTCCGAACGGGTTGAACTGTTTGCGTCGGGCCACCGGCTGCACGTGGATCGGCAAACCTGCCGCGCGCGCTTCGTCACCCACCACACCCGGTTCACGCAGGCAGACGGCTTCCGGCTGCATCCGTTCATCCTTCGCCCGCAGAAATGACATCACGAGATCCTCCGCGCCGCCCACGGGCATGCTGATAAACACGTGCATTATTTTCATGGGCACATCCGGCTAGAAACTGGATCAGGTTCCCGTATTTCCACCATCGCGAACCGCGGCGGCGAGTCGTTGATAGAACTGATTCGTGGTTTCGCGGAATTGGTCCCGGCGTCGTGGGACTTCGGTAAACAGGTCCGTCGCAACACGCTCCATCGCCCCGGCATCGCCCACCGCCTTTCGCAATCGGCGTTGCGCCCGGAGTGAAAACGCGTCAAAAGTCATCGCGTCTATCGCGTAGGTCTCTCGGAACGCCGCCGTGCGTTTGTCGAAGTTGACGAGCGCGAACGGCGTGCCCCAGCCGAGGCATGAAATGGCCATGTGCAGCCGATAGCATATGGCGAAATCGGCCGCCTGAAAGATTTGATAATACGGCTCGGTTTCATTGCCAAAGCTGATCGGCTTTCGGCCATACGGTGCCAGCAACCCATCGAGATACGTTAAATCCTTTTGGTCCTGCGCAATGACGTCCCAGTCCAACCCCTGTCGCTGATACCCGGCCAGGAGTCGTTTGAATGACCGCAGCATGATCATTCCGCCGAGGAATCCCTTGTGGCCCCACTTCGGCAGAAATCGGACCGGTGGCGCGCTGATGACCACCCGCCGCACCTTGCCGGTCTTGATCGGTCGGTTGCCGACAAATGTCGCCGGACAGGCGGTCAACGTCGATTCGAGTCCGAGTCCGGCAAGGAAATCAACCGTCGGCTTATCGCGAACCGCCGCGCCGAGCGCCTTGCGATGGGAAAACTGGATCTCCTCGACCGATTCCGGCGTCAATGGCCGCTCCCTGGCCGCACGCACTGAGCCGACCCCGAGTCCAATGAAGGCCAGAGGCGGCCGCAGAGCGCGCAATGAGTCCATGTCCGTCTTGAACCGCCATCTCGGCCCCTCGTACATGTTGCTGCCGCCGACGATGACGAGTTGCGCTTCCCGATTGGTGCGTTCGAGGTTTTCACCGCTCAACCCCACCGGGCCATCCGCCCGCTGACCGGGGTCGTTCGCCTTCAATTCGACGATTTCAGCCCCGGGAAAGTGTTCCCTGAGCCGGGCGTGAATCCCGTCGCGGACAAACAGGTCGCCCACATTCGTGGTGAACGGGACGTAATGGTGAATGGTGCGGACCATCTCGGCGGAGAGTAGCGACGAGGCAAAGCGCGGTCAACGCGGCCCGCAACCCTCGGCTTTTTAATTGCCTCGCGTGCGACCGCCTTTGCAAGATGGCCCGCAGTGCCGCCGCGCCAACCCAAACCCCGACTCCCAAAGAATCCCCGGCGGATTCTCGCGATCAAAAACAAGCACATCGGCGACATCATCTGCGTGCAACCGGCCCTGCTGGCCCTGCATCGCCGGTTTCCGGACGCGAAGCTGGACGTCATCGTGTCACCCCATACTTCCGAACTCGTCAGCGGGCACGACTGGATCGACCGCGTGTTCGAGGTGCCAAAGAACCGGCGCGGGCTGAACCGCCTTTGGGCAGAGATATCGCTTTTCACGAAAGTGGTCCGGGCAGGGTACGATCTTGTCGTGGATTTCACCTGGAGCGACCGGGCGATGTGGTACGCCCTGGGCAGCGGAGCGCGGGATCGCTGGGCCATTCAGGTGACGGCGGGACTGTTCTTCAAGGCGTGGGCCTACACCAACTTCGGCGGTAAGCCAAATCGAGAGCATCACATCATCGAGCACGAGCGCGAGTTTCTCGTGAAGATGGGCCTTCCGGAGTACGAACCTGATTTCGACTTCCCGCCGACGGAGCCCGAAGAGGCGTCCCTCCGGAAATGGCTGACCGAACAGCGGGTCAACATCGACCGCATGGTGGTCGTGCATCCGACCTCCCGCTGGCTGTTCAAGTGCTGGCACGACGACCGGGTGGCGGAGTTGATTGACTGGCTGAAAACCGAAGGCTGGCACCCCGTGCTGACCTGCGGGCCGGATGCAGCCGAACTGGACAAGGCGCGAGCAATCAGGGATCGGGTGACCACATCGGTTCCCGAACGACTCAGCGAACTAAGCCTGCGCGAACTGGCGGCCCTGATCCGCATGTCGAAGTTTTTCTTCGGCATGGACTCTGCACCCATGCATCTGTCCGCCGCCGTGCATACGCCGGCGGTCGTTCTCTTCGGGCCATCCCAGATCAATCGCTGGCGACCGTGGGGCGACAAGCATCCGGTTCTGGTGGGCGACTGTCCCTGCCTCAAGGTGAAAGGAAAGCTCTGCGACAAGTCGAAGGTGATGGAATGCCTCTCATCCATCTTACTGGAAGACGTCCAGTCAACCATCCAGAAAAACTTCGGCAAGGCGGGCGGATGATTGAACAGGCCCAATTACCGACCCAAATCAGGTGGATCGCCTGTTGCGGGCGATCAGCCGTGCAAATGCTTCGGCAAGTCGTTCATGCGTCTTGCCGTCGGTAAACTGCACGAGCCGTCGCAACAGCCGCGCCCGTTCCTCCCGTTTCGTTTCCGGTTTCTCCAACGCCACCTTCAAGGCGGCCACCAGTTCATCATCGTTCTTCACAACCAAGGTTGCCTCTTCCTCCAGAACGGGAAGAGCGTGCGTGTATAGGTAGAACCGATCGACGGACTCCCATTTCGCGGCCGGCATTCCGGCATCATAGGCAAGGTTGATCGTCGGCACATCGAAGCAGGAGGCATCCAGCACCATCGAGGAGGAGACGCTCAGGATGACGTCGCTGTTCCGGATGGTCGAAGCGCGTTCGAGTTCCTCGCCCGGATCGGGAATCCATTTGTGTCCGCCATAGACCTCACCTCTGCCGCTCGGGTACTGCACGGTAAGATTCGGCAGACCTTCAAACTCACGATAGAGCTCGAACTTGTCCTTCGGACTGACGCGCACCAGCAAGTGGCTGGGCATGGAAAGTTGTCCGGACTCCAGGATACGATGAAGAATCCGGATGAACTCCTGATTGCAGTTCATGATCGCGCTGTCGCCAGTGGCAAAGTGAATGATTTTGCGATCCTCGGGAATGCCCAGATCACGGCAGGATTCGCCGCGGCCAAGCAACCGCTCGGGATGAAAGTAATTCTCAAAGTAAAGAACCCCCGCGATTTCCATCCGATCCGGTGGCAGACCGTGGTATTCCTTCATCTCATCACGCATCTGTTCGGACCACACGATGGAGTAATCCGGCACGACCGTCAGGGGTCCCTTCGACGTCGGATTATCCCAACTGGCCACCA
Source organism: uncultured Verrucomicrobiales bacterium (assembly GCA_937893495.1). Lineage (GTDB taxonomy): Bacteria > Verrucomicrobiota > Verrucomicrobiia > Limisphaerales > JAYPXF01 > CALBIE01. The sequence continues at coordinate 3,513 of CALBIE010000831.1, forward strand.
TCAAGATGAGGGGAATCTGACGCCGGCGGGCCTCTTTCAAACACTCGAAGCCGGCCGGTATCATGTAGGAGTAAATCACCGCGTCGGGTCTGTCATCGTCGAGTAATTTTCCGAAACCCGGATCACTCCCAAATCGTTCGCCAATTCGGATGAGTCGCTGTGAATTCAGCCCGATCACTCTCCAAACACGGGCAAGCAGTAGTCGCCAGCGCAGCGACGTCTCACTCGAATTGGTTTCGGCCACCGTCCAGCGGCGCTGGGCAAAACTGCCTACAGGATGCTCGATCGTGTAAACATCCCGCGCCATCGAATGCAGCCATCGATTGATGAGCGAGGCCTTGCGTTGTCGAAGCGCAACCACCTTCAGTCGCGGATGGCTAATCTCGGACCGAAGGACGTCCGGATTAAAGATGCTCGCAAGAATCAGCTCCGTTCCCTCCTGTTTCAGCAGATGGGTCAGCAGCGGACTTCGGAACAGATCCCGAAAAAACTGGACGGAATCGACGAGAAAAACCAGTTTCATTGCGCGGTGACCAAGCTACCCAACAGCGTCGGAGAGCAACAAGCAGGAACTGAACGAACCTGCCGTGTCGTTCCGTCTTTCTGATGAATTCCGGCCTCCGCATTCTTCACGACGCCGTGTCGCGCGTGCGCGAGTTCATCGCGGGCCCGCCGACCATGGTCGATTCCCCACCGGGCGAATTGCTCCTCGATTCGGGCATCATTCAACAATCCGGCGAGTGTTCATTGGCGAACACGCTCGAATCAGCCCTGCACGTGCATGAAGAGCCGGAAATTCGCTATCAGTGGAACGAGGCGCGCTACTTCCGCCTCAAGCGGGCTCTCCTCGTTGGCGACAACGGCCAGATATTTCTGCCGGACGGTCGGTTCTTCCTCGGTTGCCTGCACCCGCAACAACATCTCGTCCACCGCATGAAGATTCGCCGGCCCATCTCGCTTGGTGCCCGGCACATCAAAGGACCGGTCTTTCACCTGACCGGCCGCAACCACGAGAACCGGGGACACTTCCTGCTTCAGCATCTTCCACGCCTGCTCGCCGCCCGGGAACTGCTCGAGTCCATCGGCGACTACCGCATTCTGGTGGCGCCCGGTCACGCGCGCTGGCAAAAGGCCCTGCTCAAAACGATGGGGTTCGATCCGGAACGCGTCATCGAAGGTTCCCGGGGAACCATGGTGGTTGATGACCTCATCCATGTGCCGCTGCTCTATGGTTCCAACGCGCTGTCGTCGCCCGACCTGTGCCGCGCCATCCGCGATCAGGCGGCGCGGGCCTGTCCGGAAACAACGACCGGCCGGCCTCTTTTTATTTCCCGAGCCGACGCACCGGACAAAAAACTGGAGAACGAAGCGGAGGTCATCGCGGCCGCTGAAAAGGTCTTCGGCGAGATGGAGGTGTTCGTTTTCAAGGGAAAGACACTTGCGGACCAGATCCGAATCTATCGCAACGCCCCGCTCATCATGGGGCCGATTGGACAGGGCATCTGCAATATCCTCTTTGCCGAGGGGCGGCCATTGATCACCCTCGTTCCGGGTGAGGAGGGAAAACACACGTACACGAACAGCCACAGTACCCATCTCGCGCTGGTTTGCGGCAATCCGGCGGTCACGCTTTACAACGGTGTGGCGAGCGCCTCTCGCGGCAATTGGTCATTCCCCGTCGATCGATTCTCCGCCGAGATTGACCGACTCGTCGCCCATCCACTGATGAAGCCCTTTGACCGGCGACCGGAACGGCAGAGTGTTGGGTGACCCGCCCTTCGATTTGTTCGACGTGATTGTCGCTTACGGTTTTTGACACGCTTACGGTTTTTCCCTCGCTGAATTTATTCAATTCGGACATCCTTTTCCGGATTTTGCTGCGGAATGAACGACTCGCCATTGAAAGTATTGTATCTCGGTCCGGGGGATTTTGCCGGGACCATTCAGCACGAGTTGGGCGCTTCATTTTTTCTCCGGCCCGTGCCTGCGACCGCGGACGATGTGTCTGAAGAAATCGGGGACGCCGCCGTCATTCTCGATGCCTCCATGAAGGTGCGGCTCGATGCGGACCTCCTGGGAAGCGCCATCGCGTTGAAGCTCGTCATCACGGCGACAACCGGTGCCGATCACATTGATCATCCACACCTCGACGCGCGGGGCATTCCGCTGCTGACGCTCAAGACTGAAAAGGATTTTTTGCGGGGCATCACGCCCGCGGCGGAACTCAGTTGGATGCTTTTGCTGGCCTGCGCCCGTCGCTTGCGCGCGGCCGTTCATCATGTCGAGGCCGGGCAGTGGAACCGGGAACAGTTTCCCGGAATGATGCTGCGGGGTCGGACGCTGGGCCTGATTGGCCTCGGCCGGATTGGCGGGTGGATGGCGCGATACGCGAGGGCGTTCGACATGAACGTGGTGGCACACGATCCGTTCGTGACTGAGTTTCCGGACGAAATCGAATCGCTCGATCTTCCGGGTTTGTTGGGGCGTTCGGACTTCGTGAGCATTCACGTCCATTTCAGCGACCAGACGCGAGGCTTGCTTGGCGCGAAGGAACTGGCGCAAATGAAGGTTGGAGCCGTGTTGATCAACACCTCGCGCGGCGCGATCTTGGATGAGGCCGCGCTGCTTGAGGGATTGAAGCAGGGCAAACCAGCCGCGCTCGGCGTGGATGTGCTCGAAGGCGAGCCGGATATCGCCAACAGCCGCATCTGGCAATACGCCCGTGACCACGAGAACGTCATCATCACGCCGCACATCGGCGGATTCAGTCCCGACGCGCTGGGGATGGTGTTGACCCACACCGCCAGCCGCATCAAAAACCACTTTGCCGACGCCGATGGAGTTTGACGTTTTTGCCAACGAGTTCGCCACACTCGGCGGCCGGCTTGCCTGTGGAATACCCGGCGGCGGGCCGAGCCTGCAACTGGTGGATTCCATGGAACGCGCCGGCGTGCGTTTCATCACGACCGGACACGAGACGACCGGTGCATTGATGGCGGCGGCGGCCGCGCGGCAAACCGGCGTTCCGTCGTTGAGCCTGAGCATCAAGGGGCCGGGCTTCGCGAACATGGCGCCGGGTCTGCTCTCCAACGCCTACGAAGGGTTTCCACATCTGTCCGTCGCCGAGGCGTATCCGGCGGCGGCCGGAGCGCGGCGCCACAAGTGGCTGAACCATCGCAGGTTGGGCGGCGAGTTTCTGCGTGGCATCCGGGCCTTCGACGGTCGCGCCGGCTTTGCCACCGATTGCTGGAACTCGGCGTGCGCGGAATTCCCCGGTCCGGTGCATGTCGATTTGGTCGGGGAACCGACGCCGGTTGAAACACCCGTTGAAACCGGGAAAGCGGATTCGCCCGGGGTCGCGCTCGAAAAAATCGGCAAGGCGGAACGACCGGTGTTGATTGTCGGTTCCGCCGCGTTGCGGTTGTCTCCGGCTCTGCGAAGTCAGATTGCCGGATTGAAGATTCCCGTTTTCACCACGCCATCGGCAAAAGGTGCGATTGCGGAATCCTCGCCGTTCGCCGCCGGCATCTACACGGGTGATGGAAAGGCCGCGACCATCGAGAAACAGATTCTGCCCAAGGCGGATCTGGTGGTGACGCTCGGAGTCCGTTCCGGTGAAGTGCTCAATCCGGCGTTGCCGCACGCAAATGTGTTGGTGCTCGAACCCGCCTCCGCGCGCGCGGGCCGTATTTTTCCAGAGGACTGTTTTGGTGAACCGAAGCAATGGCTTGCGGACGATTCGCTCGCGGCGGTGCTCGACGCGTTGGCGGAACGGCAGTGGGGCGCTGACGATATTGCTGCCGATCTGAATGAGATTGATCGGGCAATGCACGAATGGACCTGGACGCCCTGGCGGGCGATGAAGGCCGCGCAACGGATCGGACCGGATTGCATTCACGCGGTGGACACGGGGAATTTCACGGTGATGGCCGAGCACGTGTTGCGCCTCAATGATTCGCGCGACTGGGTGGCGACACCGAACGGACGTTTCATGGGAACGGGTGTCGGATACGCGCTGGGCACCGCGGCGGTGTCGGACCGGCCGGTTGTCCTGTGGATTGGCGATGGCGGTTTGCGCGCCTTCATCGGCGAGCTTGCGCTCGCGGCCGAACAAGGCTGGAATCTTCTCGTGCTGGTGATGAAAGACGGTCACTTCGGAAGCATTCGCGGGCGGGCCCGGACGATGAAGTGGACGGAGCAGCCATTGCGACTGGCGGACCGGAGGGTCGCCCACGTGGGCGAAGCCATGGGCCTTCGCGGCGAGGTGGTGACGGGCGAGAGTGAATTTGAAACCAGCTTTGAATCATGGCACCAGGCAAAGGGGCCGGCGCTGTTCGAGGTGAACTTTCCGCCGGACGACTACATGGAAGCAACCGCCCTGTTACGCTGATGAATGAACCGCACATCCTTGTCCTCGGCGCCGGCTCGGCCGGCCGTCGTCACACCCGCAATCTGCGCTCGCTGGGCTGCCGCCTCAGTGCTTTTGATCCACGCGGCGATCGAATCGAGGAGACGCGCGGCGAAGGCGAACTCGTCAATGGATTCACGAAGCTGGACGAGGCGTTGAACGCGCAGGAGTATGACGGATACGTGATTGCGTCGCCGCCGTTGTTTCACGTGGACCAGGCGCTGGCCATTCGTGGAAAGTCGAAGCACTGGATTCTAAGCGAGAAACCGTTGAGCGTCACCGCCGCCGAAGCGTCTCGATTGGAAGGCGTGGAAAACATCCTGCTGGGCTACACCTACCGCTGGTGGCCGCCGCTGGGTCGTTATCGCGAGCGGCTGCAGGCGGGCGACATTGGCGCGGTGCGGAGCATGCGCTTCATCATGAGCGCCCATCTGGCGGACTGGCATCCGTGGGAGCCTTATCAGGATTTCTTCATGGCGAACAAGGAACAGGGCGGCGGCGCGTTGTTGGACGAAAGTCATTTCATCGATCTGATGCTGTGGTTTCTGGGCGCGCCATCAAAGGTTTACGCGCAGGTGGAAAAACTTTCCGATCTCGACATCAGCGCGGACGACAACGTCGATATCATCGTGAGTTACAAATCCGGAGCGCGGGTGAACCTCCACCTCGACCTCGTTGGCCGGCCTCACGAGCGCAGCATCACCGCGGTCGGCGAGAACGGGACGCTGCTCTACAGCTACGAGGAGAACGCGATCAAGTTCAGCAATGAAGGCGCGGCAAAGTGGCAGGTCGAGAAGTTCGACTGCGAACGTAACGAAATGTTTCTCGGCGCGGCGCGGGAATTGCTGGCGCTCATCCGGGACGAAAAGTCAGAGCCGCTGACGTGTACGGTGGCCGACGGAATCGCGGCGTTGAAGATTGTCGATGCCTGCCGAGCGAGTTCGGACAGCGACCGGGCGATCAACCTGTACGCATGAAGGACGGCAAACGCATCTTGGCGGTCGTGCCCGCGCGCAGCGGGAGCAAAGGCATTCCGGACAAGAACATGCAACCGTTGGGCGGTCGCTCGTTGATTGCCCGGGCGGCGGAACTGCTCCGTTCAACCGACTGCTCCTGGATTGATCGGGCAATCATCTCGACTGATTCCGCTTCCTACGCCGACGAGGCGAAACGACACGGACTTGATGCGCCGTTTCGTCGTCCGCCTGAATTCAGCCACGACAAGGCCGGGGCTGTTGAAACGATGATTCATGCAATGACTGAAGCGGAGACTCATTTCGGCGAGCGCTTTGATGTCGTGCTGATTGTCGAGCCGACGTGTCCGTTGCGCCGGGCGGAGGACATTGCCCGCGCGGTGGATCTCCTGTTGGCAAGTGGCGCGGAGTCGGTTGTCACCGTCAGCCGCGCGGACACGAAGTTTCATCCGCACAAACTGCTCCGGATGGCGGATGATCAACTGGGTTTTTACGATCCGGCCGGGGCGGCTGTGAAGGCACGGCAATCGCTGGAACCGTTGTTCTTCCGCAACGGTGCCTGCTACGCCTTGACGCGAGCCTGCCTCCTTGACCGGCAGGCGGTTTTCACGGACAACACCCGTGGCCTGTTGATTGAACGGGATTTGGTGAACATCGACGAACCCATCGATCTGGAGTTTGCCCGATTCCTTGTCGAACAGAAGGGATTGGCTTGAGCAGCGAGAAGAAAAAAATTGCCGTCGTCCTGGTGGATCGCGCGAATTATGGCCGGCTCAAGCCGGTCATGCTCGCGCTGCGGGAGAGCGACAGTGTGCAGTTGCAGATTGTGTGCGCCGGCACCATGTTGCTGGAGCGCTTTGGACGGGCGCGAGACATCGTGGAGCGCGACGGGTTTCCCGTGGAATCGGAAGTCTATTTCGAAGTCGAAGGCTCGGTCCCCATCACGATGACCAAGGCCATCGGGTTGGGGGTTATCGAATTTGCCTCCGAGTTTCAACGACTCAAACCGGATCTGGTTGTTATGATTGGCGACCGCTATGAGGCCCTGTCCGCTGCAATTGCGGCGGTTTATCAAAATTTTTGCCTCGTGCATCTGCAGGGCGGCGAGGTGTCCGGGTCAATCGATGAATCCACTCGCCACGCCATTACCAAGTTGGCGCATTACCATTTCCCGGCCACCGGACGCTCGGCCCGGTATATTGCGTCGATGGGCGAAGACAGGGAGAAGATTTTCATGCTCGGTTGTCCGTCGGCGGATGTCGTGGATGAAGCGGCTCATGTGGATATTTTGCCCATACTCAACAAGTACGGTGTGGGGATGCCCATTGATTTTGAAAAGCCGTTCCTGTTGGTGCTCTTTCATCCCGTCACGACGGAATATGGAACACAGGACCAACAGATTGAGGCGCTTCTGGCGGCCGTGAGGCAAATGGAAATGCAGACCGTTTTGTTGTGGCCAAACATCGACGCGGGATCGGATCGGGTTACCAAGGCGATTCGGCGGTTTCGTGAGTTTCATCACGACTTCCCGCTGCACGCCTACAAAAACTTTGAGCCGCCGGTTTATCTGCCGTTGTTGAAACGAGCCGCCTGTTGCGTCGGCAATTCGTCGTCATTCGTGCGTGAGACATCGTTTCTCGGCACACCCGTCGTTCTCGTTGGCGACCGGCAGGACGGTCGCGAATGGTCCAGCTCGGTCGTTCGCGTGCAGCCGGACCTGAATGAGATAAAGCAGGCGATCACTCGACAGCTCTCGCATGGTCCGTATGAACCGCAGGCACTTTATGGTGCGGCGGGAGCATCCAGGGCGATTGCGGAGAAGATTGCCACGTTGTCGCCCTACGCCCAGAAACGCCTGCATTATCCGCAACTGCCGGAGGCGGTGGCATGAGGTCGTGCCTGATCTGCGAGTCCGACCAATTGCGATCGTTTTTTGAAGGGCGCATCCGCATGGGTTCCTTCGGAAAACTTTCGGAATCGCCCCAAACGGTTACCGAATGCGCGCGATGCGGAGCCCGATACCTGCCGCCATTGATGGACGACGTGGGAGGATACTATCGGGATGGTGCCTACCGTGACGATCTCGATCAGGGAAACGCCATCGAAAAGTATTTTGAACTAACGGATGACGATCAGCCGTATCGACTTGATATACTAGGCCCGCACACCGTGCGTGGCCGGCGGGTGGCGGATGTTGGATGCGGTGCCGGACCGTTTCTTGACCTGGTGAAGGGCAGTGCGTCAGGGACGATTGCAATTGAACCGAACGAAGCCTATCACGATTCTTTGCGCGAGCGGGGGCATCTGGTTTTTGGATCGGTAGAGTCCCTGCTGTCAGCCGGGGAAGCACCGGCCGATATCGCGGTCAGTTTCAGCGTACTGGAGCATGTCGAGAATCCCCGCGAGTTTCTTGTCGGGATTCGCCAACTGCTGCGGCCGGACGGCCGGTTGCTGATTAGCACGCCGAACGCCAATGACTATATGCTCGAGCTTTGTCCGGAGTACCGTTCGTTTTTTTATCGTAAGGTTCATCTCTGGTATTTCACGGCATCGGCTTTGACTCGATTGGCGAATCTGTCTGGGTTCAGCCGCTGTGACGTGCAATTCAAGCACCGGTTTGACCTCTCAAACGCCCTGCTGTGGTTGCGTGATAAGCGTCCGTCCGGGTTGGGAAATATTCCCTTGAACGTGCATCTCAACAACAGTTGGCGAGACTTCCTGGAATCGTCGGGCGGCAGCGATTACCTGTATGCGATCCTGCAGGCTTGAGCGGGGAATTCGGCTGCATGATTGACACTCCCGGATGGTTTCCGGACAATTCGCCGGCCGGCAGAACGGGTGTTGCGGCCCGATTATCGCCGAACCTTTCAACGGGCTCGATGGCTGAACCTAAACTCAAATCGTTGCGGCGCGAAATCATACTCGCGGCCAGTCGGGCGCGCGAAGGGCACATTGCCAGTGCGTTCTCGATTCTCGATCTGCTGTGGGTCTTGTACGATCGGGTTCTTCGATTTGACCCTGCCGAGCCACGTTCGGAACAGCGCGATCGTTTCGTTTTGAGCAAGGGGCATGCAAGTCTGGGGCTTTATGCCGTGTTGGCCGAAAAGGGGTTTTTCAAAATGTCCGACCTCGACTCGTTCGGGGGGTACGAAAGCGGTTTTGGCGGTCATCCGGATTCCAACAAGGTGCCGGGAGTCGAGGCTTCGACCGGCTCGCTCGGCCACGGCCTGCCGATGGCGGTGGGCATGGCTTACGGACTGCGTTTGAAGCAGTCGGACCGTCGGGTTTTCTGCATCATCGGTGACGGTGAAGCGAATGAGGGCGCGGTCTGGGAAGCCGCACTGCTGGCGGCGCATCACCAACTCGATAATTTCTGTTGTCTGGTGGATTACAATCACTCCACGGATCGGGCGCTCATGGTGGGCGATTTGTGTGAGAAGTTTGGTGCGTTTGGCTGGGATTCGGAATCCATTGACGGGCACGATCACGAGGCGATTAACGCGGCTCTGATCAAGCAGCACCCGGGTAAGCCCAGGGCGATTATTGCCAATACGATCAAGGGCAGGGGATGCCGCCCGATGGAGAGCAATCCCGAATGGCACCACAAGGCGCCTTCGCCGGAAGAGCTTGAGGCGATTCTTCAGGAACTGACATGAACATTCGCCGTCAATTCGTTGAAACACTTTCGGATCTGCTCGATCAGGATTCTCGATTGGCATTGTTGCTCGGAGATATCGGCGTGTTCGGTTTTCGGAATGCCATGTCGAAGCATCCCGGACGGGTCGTCAACATCGGCATTCTTGAGCAGGCGACCGTGAGCTTCGCCGCAGGTCTCGCTCGCGAGGGGTTTCATCCGGTCTTTCACAGCATTGCGCCGTTTGTTGTTGAGCGGGGATACGAGCAGTTGAAGGTTGATTTTGGTTATCAGCAACTTGGCGGAAACTTTGTGAGTGTGGGCGCCTCCTTTGATTACGCCGCGCTCGGTTGCTCCCATCATTGTCCCGGCGACATCGGGGCATTGAGGAATATTCCGGGAATGCAGCTCGTAACACCCGGGAGTTCGCCGGAATTCGATCAGTTGTTTCGGCAGGCTTATAACAATGGTTGCCCGACCTATTTTCGTTTGGCCGAGCGCAGTCATTCTCGTGAATTTCCGGTTGAGTTTGGCAAGGCCAATGTGATCCGCGAAGGCGACGCGGCGGTCATCGTTGCGGTCGGTCCGCTCCTCGACTACGTGCTGGAGGCCGCGGAGGGAATGGACGCGACAATTCTTTATTATTCCACCGTCGCTCCATTCGATGGCGAAATGCTCCGCCGACATGCGCGCGAGAAAGTCATTTGTGTCGAGCCGTTCTATGAAGGCACACTGGCTGGTGATATTACGTCCGCGCTCAGCGGCCAGGCGATCCGACTGGCCTCCATTGGGGTGCCGAGGCGATTCCTGACGAATTATGGTAAGCTCGATGATCACGAGCAGGCGTGCGGATTCAAACCGGACCAATTACGGCAACGATTCCAACAAATCATCGATGGCTGAAGCCGAGATCATTCAGGACGATGCCGGGGCCATCGTGGGGGCGATACCCGTCGAAAAGATTGCGGGCCGCACAGTTCTTATTACCGGCGCTTCGGGCATCGTTGGAACTTATCTCCTGGCGACACTACGGACGCTGGTTTCCGCGGGAAATGCTGCCAAAAAAGTGTTCGCGGTGATGCGTAAAGAACCGCCCGCGCATCTTGATTGGCTGGCTAAAACGCCCGGCTTCGAAATTCTGCGCGGTGATTTGCAGGATGCGTCATTTTGTTTGAGCCTCCCGAACGCGGACTTGATCATCCATGCCGGTGGTTACGGTCAGCCGGGAAAGTTCATGGAAGATCCATTGGCCACCATCCGGTTGAATCTCCTTCCGGCCTTCGCACTCGTGGAGAAACTGAATCCCGAGGGGCGTTATCATTTTGTCAGCACCAGCGAGGTTTACAGCGGCCTGCCTGCGCCGCCGTATCGGGAAGACCAGATAGGCTCGACGAACACCGACCATCCGCGTTCGTGCTACATCGAGGCAAAACGTTGCGGCGAGGCGATCTGCCATGCCGCCCGCGCCAAGGGAATTGCCGCGACGGCTTCTCGTTTGGCGTTGGCGTATGGCCCCGGCACTCGGACGGACGATCAAAGAGTGTTGAACCTCTTCGTCAAGCGCGCCCTGACGGAGGGAAGGATTACCATGATGGACCGCGGCGAGGCGAAGCGGACGTATTGTTATGTAGCCGACGCGGCGCGAATGATCTGGCAGATTCTGTTGGACGGCAAGGAAACGGTTTACAATGTCGGCGGTCGCTCATTTACCACCATCGGTGATTTGGCGCATCTTGTCGGGCGATTGACCGGGACTGAAGTCATCATGCCGGAGAGGATCGAGGCACTGGCCGGTTCGCCCGCGGATGTCAGTCTTGATATGAGGCGCGTTGAAACGGATTTTGGTCCGATTTCGTATGTCGAACTGGAGGAAGGCCTTCGGCGAACGGTTGAATGGCAGAAAGGGCTTTACAGTGTTTCCCCATCGGTGCTAAGGGGGGCCGATGAGTAAGACATTGGTCACCGGCGCGGCGGGAATGGTGGGACACGCCTTGCGGCAGTTGAACCCGGATGACGCGGTTTTTACGAATCGCGGTGAGGTGGACCTTACGGACTTTGCGGCGACGCGCGCCTACTTTCAAGCGGTCAAACCGGATCGGGTTGTGCATCTGGCTGCGCTCACGGGCGGATTGGGAAGCCAGATCATTCACTCAGGCGAATACTTTCGGAACAACATTCTCATCAATCTGAACACGCTTGAAGCCGCGCGCCTCGCCGGGGCGAAGAAGCTGATTTCTTTCATGTCCACCTGTGTGTTTCCCGACCCTGCGGAATACCCGTTGACCGAGGCGCAATTGCATGCGGGCCCGCCGCACCCGTCCAATTTCGGCTACGCCTACGCCAAGCGCATGCTCGACGTGCAAAGTTCGGCTTATCGCAAAGAATGGGGGTGCCACTTTATCGTCACGATTCCCACCAATATTTACGGCCCGAATGATGACTTCAGTCTCAACGGCGGCCACGTCATCCCGTCATTGATTCATCGGGCCTGTCTGGCGAAGAAGAACGGGGAAGATCTCACCGTCTGGGGTTCGGGCAAGCCGTTGCGTGAGTTTATTCTGTCCGACGACGTCGCGCGATTGACCCTGCGGGCGCTTGACGAATACGACGAGGATGAGCCCATCATTTTTTCGCCCGGTGAAGAGATCAGCATCCGCGAACTTGTCGAAATTGTCGTGGATACCATGAAGTTTCCGAACAAGGTCATTTGGGACACCGACAAACCCGATGGACAGTTTCGCAAGCCGTCCGACAATTCGAAGATTCGTCGATGTTTTCCAGATTTCAAATTTACCCCGCTGCGCGAGGGCCTTGCAAAAACGGTCGCCTGGTTCGAGGAGAATTATCCGAACGTCCGCCAATGAGCCTGAACGAATCCGCCGAATTGGTTATTACGCCCGAGGAACTCGCCCGGCGGTGGGAGGGGCCTGTTTCGGAAGCGCTTGCCCAACGCGTTCGTGAAACGAACCTGCGATATCATCTGCTTGACCAGTCGGCGCGCGATGAGTGGTTGTTGAAGATTTTCAATGCCATTGTCGATCCACCGGTAAGGGCCGGCGCGCACCGACAGGAACAGTGGGAGAAGGGTTGGGGCGAGAATCTTGAGGAATTGTCCCGCTCGGCCAGACCCGAGGCGGTGATTCCGCGCTACTTCGGCAAGCATGAAGTCGTGCGCTGGGCCGGCGACCTGATTCGTCCGCTTTCGCCGGATTTTGAATATCACATTCTTTCCTTTCTGGTGCAGTGGATGATGGAAAATTTTCTCGCGGATGCGGGGGAGATTTTTGAGTTTGGCTGCGGGCCGGGATATCATCTTTTGCGGGCGCGTTCGCTCTTTCCCGACAAGCCGCTGCACGGTGCGGACTGGACACAGGCTTCGCAGAATATCATCCGAAAAATGGGTGAAGCCGGCATCGTTCAGAATCTGCACGGGCATAATTTTGATTTTCTTAATCCCGACCCGAACCTTCCGTTGTCAAACGACTCAGCTGTTTACAGTGTGGCCGCGCTCGAACAAATCGGAGATCAGCACGAGTCGCTCATTCAGTTTCTGCTCGCGAAAAAGCCCAGGATTTGTGTCCACATCGAGCCGATTGACGAGGCGCTCGATGAATCCCGATTCCTGGACCGCCTTTCATGCGTCTATGCGCGCAATCGGAATTACCTGAAGGGATACCTGCCTCGGTTGCGTGAGCTGGAAAGTGAAGGGCGGGTGCGCATTCATGCCGTGCGACGCACATGGACCGGGAGCCTGTTTATCGAAGGCCATTCGCTGATTGTCTGGTCGCCAGTGTGATCGGTGCCCGGCGTAAATTATTTTCATCCGCTGCGAATTGCGCCATGCTCGCCGCCACACGAATCGATTTGCACATGAAGAAAAAACCGCGCGTTGTTCACTATGCCAGTCCGGCGGAGGCGGATCGCCGGTCGGCGTTTGCCGGGAAAATCCGACAAGCCCCCATACCGGACGGCGAACTGCTCGACAACATCGGCTTGTTCCTCAACTCGAAGACGGCTGCCCGACTGAAGTTCATGGACTTCATCTACCAACAGATCGTCGAGGTGCAGGGCGTGGTCATGGAGTTCGGAACGCGCTGGGGGCAGAATATCAGTTATTGGTCGGCCTTGCGCGGTCTGTATGAACCGTTCAACCGGCATCGGAAGTTGATCGGCTTCGACACCTTCTCCGGGTTTGCCGGCATCAACAGCAAGGACGGCAAGTCAAAGATGATGGCCAAGGGCAACTACTCGGTCGGAGCGGGATACAAAGAGTTTTTGCAGGGCGTCCTGGAGTTTCAGGAGGACGAGAATCCGTTGCCGCACATCCCCAAGTTTGAACTGGTTCAGGGCGACGCCACGAAGACTCTGCCGAGGTATCTGAAGGCGAATCCGCACACGATCGTCGCTTTGGCGTATTTTGATTTCGACCTCTACGAACCGACGAAGAAATGCCTCGAAGCAATTCGGCCGCGCCTGGTCAAGGGCAGTGTGGTTGGATTCGACGAGTTGAACGATCCGGATGCACCGGGTGAAACTCTCGCATTGATGGAGACGGTGGGTCTGAACAACATCCGCTTGAAGCGGTTGCCCTACGCTTCGCGCACCTCGTATTTCGTGGTGGAATAGCGGTGAGCGAAATGGGGCAGGTATCCGACCTGCCCCACATCAGGCACCGATTTTCGACGGTGGATCATCGTCGCGCGGGTGTGGTTGAACAGATGCGCCGCCGTCCGCACGGGAGCGCTTGAGTCGTCGATTCGTACGCCATCGTATTCTCCGCTTCTGAAGGCTGCGCATGAGTTTTGAAATGGGGTCATTCCCCTGTGGGGGACAAGGTCGCGTCTTCAGGTCCGGTTCGATTCCCTGTTCGCGGCAGAACTGCACGGCGTTGGGCTTCCAGAATCCGCCCTTCACACCCTCGACATAATCAAGCAGCCGCGGATGATCGGCGCGCACATGCCAGAAGCCGGTGTTGTCCCTTAGGATCTGTGCCCTGATGGCGGACTCTCCCTGCCAGACGTTGATTCCCTGAGCAAGGAACTTCCGGAAAGAGGCGACGTTCCAGAATCCCGCCTGCAAATCGGCCACGAGCCATTCCGGTGGCACGAGATTGAACGGCGTATCCGGCACGGTAGCCCCTTTGTCTCCGTGCGACCACAAACTCAGGAATTTTCCGCCCGCCGTCGCAAATTGATCACAGCGTTCGACCAGTAACGCGTGATTCACCGGCCCGTGCAGCAGATAATCGTCGTGGAGATAAACCATGTGTTTGGTGGGAAACTTGTCCAGCGCCCGCGCGGTGTTTGAACCCCATTGGTCGTCGGGCCCGATCGGAATCGAGATCACGTTTTCATCGGCAAAAGTGTCGTAGTTGGTGATCAGGTAAACCGGCTTGGGAATCTCGGGCCAGCAACGAAACAGCAGGTGGAAGAACGCCGGCCACAGGTCGCGACAGGCGTCGCACGAGGAGACCAGCACACGCCAGTCGGGTTGTGCCGTTTCTCCTTTGGATGGTTCCGACATTTGCGGAGAAGTTATTCCACGCCGCCCCGATTGTCGCCCCATTTGCCGACGTAGGTCGCGCGAATCGTTTCTTCCGTCTCGGTCAACTCGCGCGTCGGTTTGCCCATCATCGTCGCGACCTGATCTCGCCATTGGCAGATTTGCGCAAAGACGTCCGGCGTGGCGGACATCTGTTGGTCCTTACCTGGCAACGCATGGCTCAGAGTAAAATGTTTTTCGATTACTTCCGCACCGCGGGCGATGGCCAGCATGGCCGCTTCCGGACCAGCGGTGTGGTCGCTGAACCCGACGCGGAAGCCCTGTGCTCGAATGTGTTCCATGCGAGCCAGATTCACCTGGTTCAGCGGAGTCGGGTAAAGTGAAATGCAATGCAGTAGAACGACTTGTTCCGGATTGATCCGCTTCATCAATTCTGCCAGTTCAGCACTCGAAATCAGACCCGTTGAAATGATCAAGGTCTCGAAGCGGGCGGCCAGTTTTTCAATCAGCGCCCAGCTTGTGGCGTCCGGGCTGGCCACCTTGATGGTGGACACGCCCAGTGACGCCAGAAAATCCACCCGGCTCAGATCGAAGCAGGTGGTCAGGAATTCGACACCCACGTCCTGGCACATCGCGACTATCTCCCGGTGCTGCTCATCGGATAATTCGGCGCTTGAATGTCGGGCAAACGTCGCATCGTAATCCGGGAAATCTTTGCGCAACTGCCGTGCCTGCCATGATTGAAACTTCACCACGTCCACGCCAATCCGTTTGGATTCCTCAAGCATGGCGCGAACGATTCGCATGTCACCCAGATGATTGGAGGTGAACTCGGCGATGATTTTACACTGTCCCGGGTTTTCGAAACTCAATTGCTGGCCTTTGGTTGATTGACTGACTGGCCGTGACGATAAGTGGGTGCATTGACGTGTCGAGTCCTATCTGCGCATCAGCGATTTGTGTTCGCAATATCGTCCATTCGCGGGAATAAATTCTCCGCACGTGACACACCCGAACTATACGATTGCCCACACGGAATCCTCCATGGGATGGGGGGGGCAGGAGATTCGCATTCTTGCCGAGATGACGGGCTTGCGCTCACGCGGGCATCGAATGCTGTTGGCTGCACCTTCAAGAAGCAGAATCTTTGACCGGTGTCGGGAGGAGGGTTTCGATGTGTTTCCGATCAGCGCAAAGCAGGGCGCGCTTCCCTATAACGCGGTTCGATTGGCGCGCTGGTTTGGACATCACGGGGTGGAGATCGTCAATCCGCACAGTTCGCGGGATGCCTGGGCCGCCGGGTTGGGAGGGAGATTGGCAGGGGTGCCTCTCGTCATCCGTTCCAGGCATTTCGAGGTGCCGATTGCCAATCGTTTCCTGAGTCGGTTGGTTTATGTGAATCTCGCGGATCATCTGGTCACGACGAGTCCAAAGATATCCGGGCAATTTCGGCAAGCGTTTCAATTGCCGGAAGAGCGGGTCTCCACGGTCTCGACCGGAATCGACCTCGCTGTTTATTCGGCAGAGGGTCCGCAGGTGAAATTTCCTGCTCCGCGAGGGCAGAGCAAGTGGCCCTTGGTCGGCATGGTGGCCGTCTTGCGTCACGCCAAAGGCCATGTATTTCTTGTCCGGGCGGCGACTGAGCTTCGTAATCGGAAACTTCCGATTCGCCTGGTGTTCGTTGGTGATGGACCTTCAAAACAGCCGATCGTGGATGAGATTCAGAAACGTGGATTGACGGATTCCGTCACATTCACTGGCCATCGCGATGATGTTCCGGCAATTCTGCGGAGCATGGATTGCGCGGTGTTTCCTTCGCTGCACGAAGGGATCCCGCAGACCGCCCTCCAGGCGATGGCGACCGGCGTTCCCGTTGTCGGAAGTGATGCGGGGGGAATCCCGTCCGTGATTCAGGATGGCGTGACCGGGAGAATCTTTCCAACTGGCAATGCGGAGAAGTTGGCCGATTGTCTTGAAGCAGTTTTTCGTGATCGCAAGCGAACAGAGGCTCTTTGTGCGAAGGCGCGAGCGTGTGTTACGGCGCGTCACGGATTGGATCAGATGCTCGACCAGTTGGAGGCACTGTATCAACGACTGCTGGGCAGCGGGAGATGAGCCGAATTCAGTCGTAGATTCCCTGCCGCGCCGCCATCGCGGCAAAGGAGCCCTTCTGCGCGAGGAGTTCCTTGAAGGAGCCTGACTCGCGGATCTCACCCTCGGTCAGCACGATGATGCGGTCCATGTTCTTTAAGGTGGACAGGCGGTGGGCGATGCAGATGACGGTGCGATTTTCTTCCAGTTTTTCGATTGCCTTTTGCACTTCCGCTTCCGCCTGCGAATCAAGTGAAGCGGTGGCCTCGTCCAGGGCAAGAATGGGTGCGTTGCGCACAAATGCGCGCGCGATCGCGATGCGCTGGCGTTGGCCGCCGGAAAGCGTAACCCCCTGTTCGCCAATGCGGGTGTCGTAACCTTGAGGCAGGCGATTGATGAAGTCATGGGCGTAGGCTGCTCTCCCGGCCTCTTCAACCTCGTCGCGCGTCGCGCCGGGCCGTCCGCAGGCAATGTTTTCCGCCACGGTCTTGTCAAACAGAACGACCTCCTGGCTGACAAACGCCATGTGCTCCCGCAGGTCCGTCGTGCTGAATTCTCGCACATCGGTCCCGTCAATTCGGAGCGCTCCGTGCGTCGGATCGTAAAAACGAAACAACAAATTGACCAACGTGCTCTTGCCGGAACCACTTTCGCCCGCCACACCAAGTTTTTCGCCTTTGGCGATGTTCAGCGAGAGATCTCGAAGGACCGGTTCCTCTTTGTAGGCGAATGAG
>CALBIE010000832.1 GCA_937893495.1 uncultured Verrucomicrobiales bacterium
ACGTCACGACACCGGAACTGCGCTGGAATCTGAATCCGGCCGTGTTCACGCTCGGCTGGGAACTCCCCGCGCGACATTTCCCCGAAAGCGGCAAACACATCGCCGGCATTCCGTCCGACGCGCGCTATAAACCCGGCAGCGGCGGTCAACTGCTGGCGTTCGTGCCGAGCCTCGATCTCGTCATTGCACGGCAGACTGGCGGCAGCGGACAATGGGACTACGAAGATTTTTTGCGACAGGCGTGCGCGGCCGTTCTGCGGACAGCGGATTGAGAATCATGTTGCCGAAAAATCACTCCGCAACTCGACACGATGTGGTGAGCATGCGGGTGACCAATCAACTCGAAGAAGAAAATGGATATCGACTGTCTGGATGATTTGTACGCGGCCGTGCGCGCCAACGATACTGCCGATGTGACTCGAAGGACATGAACGCCCTGCGCGCCAAGTATGCCCAACTTGCGGCCAAGCCCGGCTTTCAAAAACTGCGCGCCACTTGTCCAATCCCGACACCCACCGTCACGATGCTGGGCGAGGCGCAGTGGAAGTGGCTCGGCGAACAACTGCGCGCGCCCGCCGAAGTGCGTCGAAGGACCTCCAGGCTCTCCGACCCGGCTTGAAAATCGTGCGTTAAACATGACCAATTGCACCAAACGATTGTTTGGGGCCGTTGAATTGCCGGGTAAACCGAGGGCTTTGCGCTCATAATTTAGTGGACGCGTTTTCGATTGCGGTAAGATTGTGCAACCGGATATACGTACTTTCCGTTTTTTTTCGACAACACAGCGAAACGCTACCGGGCCTTTTCGGGTCAATCACTCGGAAGGCCTGTTTTTTATCGCGGGAAGATGTTTATGACCGAACCTGAATCAATTCGAATACTGACCTGGGTGGGCATCGCGCTCTGCGTTTCCCACTCCGCGATGTTTTCCGGCCTCAATCTTGCGCTCTTCGGATTGAGCCGTCTTAACCTGGAGGTCGAAGTCGCTGCCGGCAATCCAAAGGCAGTCGATCTGCTTCACCTGCGCAAGGATTCGAATTTTCTTCTGGCCACCATTCTCTGGGGCAATGTCGCGGCAAACTGCCTTCTGACGATTCTCTCTGATTCTGTATTGGCCGGTGTCGCGGCGTTCCTTTTCTCGACAGTTTTGATCACCGTGGCCGGCGAAATCTGTCCGCAGGCGTATTTTTCCCGAAACGCCCTTCATATGGCCTCCTTGCTGTCTCCCATGCTGCGGTTTTATCAGTTTGTCCTCTACCCCATCACCCGTCCGACCGGCCTGGCGTTGGACTGGTGGCTCGGCAAGGAGGGCATCGAATACTACGAGGAAGACGATTTACTCGAAATCCTTCGACGTCACGTTCACGCCGAAGAATCGGATGTCGATCACAGCGAAGGCCGCGGTGCCATCAACTTTCTGACCATGGACGACATTCCCGCTGGCGAGGAAGGCGAACCCATTAATCCTGAAAGTGTTGTCAGCCTGCCGATGGGCACCAGTCTGCCAATCTTCCCGGAATTCGAAAAATCCGCGTTAGACCCGTTCATTCGGAGCGTTCTCAAATCGCACGAAAAATGGGTCATCATCACCAACCCTGAGGACGAACCCGTGCTCGTGCTGGACGCCGATGCGTTGGCCCGCGACGTCGTGGACCCGGTCAATTCCGTTTCCCCTTACAAATACTGTTCCCGTCCAATCGTCATCCGTGATCCACACACACCCCTTGGAGACATCATCACCCGCTTCAAAACCCAGCCGAAAGATTCCGAAGATGACGTCATTGATGAAGACATCGCGCTGGTCTGGAACGATTCGATTCGCCGCGTGATAACGGGTGCCGATATTCTGGGCAGACTGTTGCGAGGGATTGCCCTTCGCGGACATCCCCCGTTGCCGACCGGCCTGAACATCACTCCTGAATCGGCCCATCCGCCACTGCTCCCGGGTGCCTGAAAACATCAATCCACCCGTTCACTTGATCAGGTGTGATTGAAACAACACGGCGAATCCGAGGAACGCAAAGAAACCAATCACATCCGTCACCGTTGTCAGCAGGATGTTGGAACACTGCGCGGGATCCAGACCGGCGGCGCGCATGAGCAGAGGAATGGAAGCCCCCGCCAGTCCCGCAACCGCCAGGTTCACGATCATTCCAAGGCCGATCACGACGCCAAAGTACGCATTCCCTTGCCACACCCACGCAACCAAGGCCGTGACCAGTCCGGTGATGAGACCACCGATGGTTCCAATCAATGCCTCTTTCATGACCAGTTGCATCTGTTTCTCCTTCGGAATCTCCCGCATTACCAACCCGCGCATGACGATGGCCAGGGACTGTGCGCCGGCATTGCCGCCCTGACCGGCCACGATTGGAAGAAAAACCGCCAACACGGTGATCTTGGCAATAATATCCTCAAAAAACGCCACGACTGCCGCTGCCATGAATGCCGTTGCCAGGTTCACGTGCAGCCACGGCAACCGTTGTCGCAGGGAATAACTGATGGGCGAGAACACTTCCTCATCGCCACCGACACCGAACATTTTCTGGATGTCTTCGGCCGCATCTTCCCGCACGCCCTGAATCAATTGTTCGGCCCGCACCACTCCCAGCAATCGCTTCTCGGCATCGACGACGGGCGCGGCGAAGTAACGGCGCTTGGAGAGTTCCGACGCCGCGTCTTCCGAGGACATGAATGAGTCCAGTGTGAAGACTTCTCCCGGTTGAATGATTTCAGCCAACGTCTGTTCGGGCTCGGCGAGCATCAACTCGCGCATGTTCATAACCCCGGCAAGGTGATTGCGCTCATCCACCACGTAGGCATAGCTGGCGGAGCTCCCTTTCTTTGCCAGGAGCCGAATCCGGGCAATCGCGCTTTTGGCCGTGATATGTTTGCGCAGGGAGAGAAACTGCCGGCTCATCAAGCGTCCGACGCTCCCCTTGGGAAAAGTCAACTGTTCTCGAATCTCGCGTCGCCGTTTCCGCGGCAGATGTTCCAAAAAACGGGCCCGCGCCTCCTCGGACAGGTGCAGGAGGATGGAAGCCGCGTGTTCAGGTTCCATTTCCTTGACAATCTCCTTCACCAGTTCCACCCCCGCATCATTCAGCAGCGTCGCGGCATAGTTGGATTGCAACTGCTGGACCGCGCGGGCCGCAAGGCCCGACGGAAGAACGCGGAGCACCTCCACCACTTCCTCCTCGCTCATCGTCTCCAGTATTCGGGCCGCCGCGCTCGGCGACTGCTCGAAGTAGGTTCGAATCAACGGGGCGAATGGACTTGTCTCTGCCATATATGTTACCTTTCAGTTTTTCCGGCGGCGTTACGTCATCGCGGCGACGCATCTTCGCATACGAGCAGAGTCTCAGACAATAGCGGCGGTTTCAAAAAAGATTACCGACGATTCAATCGGAATCATTTCGCATCCCGACTGAAGTCGCCGAAATAGTTACGGAATCCGTTTGCGCAATTTTTCAAACCCGCACAAAATCGGTTGTTGGCTTAAATGGAACAGAAAATCATCGGCTGGGCCGAATATATCGACTTCCCGGAATGGGGGGTCTTTGGTGTAAAAACCAAGGTGGACACCGGAGCACGAAGCAGCGCCCTGCACGTCGAAGATCTGGAATACCAGCCTCATGGTCGCGTCCGGTTCGATGTCATCTACTCGCGTAAACCGCCCTACCGCCGAAAGTCGGTCGAGGCCCGCGTCCTGAAACGATCGCGCGTCCGCTCCAGTAACGGCGAATACAACGAACGCTGTTTTGTCCGCACCACCATCCGGATCGGCGACGTGGACCGAGAGATCGAGCTTTCGCTCGTGTCCCGCGAGAAAATGCTCTTTCGCATGCTGCTCGGCCGCAAGGCACTGGAAAAACAGTTTCTGGTGAACGTCAACCACCGCAATCTGCTCAGTTCACGTCCGCGCAAATCGTCCGAGACAAAGAAAGACCGCAAAAAATCGACATGAAAATTGCCCTCCTTACCCGCAATCCTGGCTGTTACAGCAGCCGGCGCATCAAAGAAGCCGCCACCAAGCGCGGCCACAAAATCATTGCTCTCAACACTCTTTCCTGCGCGATCGGCGTGGAACGCGAGAAACCCGATCTTTACTACAAGGGCAAGCGTCTTTCTCATTACGATGCGGTGATTCCGCGCATCGGTGCATCCATCACATTTTACGGACTCGCGGTGCTTCGGCAGTTTGAGCAGATGGGGGTGTTCAATCTCAATTCCGCCCTCGGCATTGCCCGATCCCGCGACAAGCTTCACGCGATGCAACTGCTCAGCCGCCACGAGATTGGCCTGCCGCAAACCGCGTTCGTTCGCCGCAAGGATGACGTACTCTCGTCCATCGAACGAGTCGGCGGCGCACCCGTCATCATTAAACTGCTCGAGGGAACTCAAGGCGTGGGAGTGATCCTCGCAGATACCGTCAAGGTCGCACAGGCCATCATTGAGACGCTTCAGAGCAAACAGCAAAACGTCCTCATCCAGAAATTCGTCAAGGAAAGCAAAGGTAAGGACCTCCGCGCCTTTGTCGTGGGAGATCGGGTCGTCGCTGCCATGCGGCGCCAGGCGCAGGGAGACGAATTCCGGAGCAATGTGCATCGAGGCGGAAGCGCCACGGCCGTCGAGCTCTCCGACGAATACCAGGAAACCGCCGTTCGAGCCGCTCAGATCATGGGACTGCGCGTCGCCGGTGTTGACATGCTCGAAGGGGCGGATGGTCCGCAAATCATGGAAGTCAATTCTTCACCCGGGCTGGAAGGCATCGAGACTTCAACCGGAATAGACGTGGCCGGGGCCATCATCGAGGAACTCGAACACCGCGGTTTGTTTCCGGACATGGACTATCGTCAGCGACTCACCATTTCGGCCGGGTATGGTATCGCCGAGTTTACCGTCGTCAATCTCCCGGCCTTGGAAGGCCAGATGCTCCGGGAAACCGATCTTGCCAAACGACGCATTCAGGTCCTGAGCATCAGCCGACACAAGGTGCCGATCCCGATCCCCGATGGTGACACCGTCATCGAACAGGGAGACAAACTCCTCTGCTACGGCGATCTGCGGGAATTGCGCGCGCTGATGCAAAACGAGCAGGATCAACGAGAGAAGAAAAAGCGCCGAAAGAAAGCTTCCGGCAAACTGAAAGTCAAAACCGGTAAGGCCAAGCCCGCAAAGAAAAAGGGCAAAAAAGTCAGTAAATGAAGAATCGCAAATTGAACGGCCCATTTCTGACTCGCCGGGGTACGCCATTGACCATTGCGGGCGAAGTTATTCAACCCAATCAGACTTACGATCTCGAACTGGATTACAGCCAGAGCTACACCGGCATCAAGATATCCGTGCCTGTCCGCGTGATCGCGGGCCCGAAACCCGGGCCCATCGTTTTCTTCACGGCAGTTGTTCACGGGGACGAACTCAATGGTCTCGGAATCATCCGCGACCTTTTTTTCGATCAGGTCCCGAAACTCAAGCGCGGCGTCGTCATTGCCATTCCCATCGTGAATGTCTATGGCATGGACAATTACAGCCGCTATCTTCCAGACCGGCGCGATCCCAACCGGTGTTTTCCCGGCTCCGCTCGGGGCAGTCTGACGAGTCGCCTGGCTCACTTGATTTTCACCGAAATCATCCGCCACTGCGACTACGGGGTGGACCTGCATACCGCTGCCGTTCGACGCACGAATTATCCCAACATCCGCGCCGATCTCACCAACCCAGTCGTTCGGAAGATGGCCCTGGCATTCGGCTGCGAACTCATCGTTCACAGCAAGGGCGCCGAAGGCTCACTCCGACGAACGGCCGTGGATCGAAAAATTCAAACAATCGTGATTGAAGCCGGCGAGGTCTGGAAAATTGAACCCGGCGTCGTCCACCTGGGAGTACAGGGATCTCTCAGCGTGCTGCGACATTTGAAAATGATTCCCGGCAAGGTGGACAAACCGCCCTGCCAGATCGAGGTCCGTAAATCCGTCTGGGTTCGCGCCGAGTACGGCGGCATCCTCAAGTTTCACGCGCAGCTCGGCGATGTCGTCCAAAAAGGACAAACCCTGGCGACTAACAACTCAGTCTTTGGTCGGGAGCAGAACCTGGTAAAAGCGCCGGCGGACGGCATCATCATGGGGATGACCACCATGCCGGCCGTGAAGCCCGGCGAGCCCATTTTTCACATCGCGCTTTGCGAGATCCCTTACAAGACCTTGAAACGGAGAATCGGTTCCCGCAGGCAGGCCGAATTGCACCGTCAGGTACAAAAGGAACTGGGCACGAGCCTGCTCATTCAACCCCTCTGATCCCGGACCTCAGGATTCGCAATCCACCGGCGCATTGTCGGGCAATCGGGGTCTGGCATTCCCCCGGTGAGTGCCTCAGAATTCGAGGCATGTCACTCTCCTGCCGCCTCCGCAATTTCAGCCACACTTGCATAATCTGCTTTCTGTCCTCAACCGTCGCGCTTTCGGCCACAGACTTATTCGTCAACAATTTTTCCGGCTCAGACAAAAGCGGCGGAACGGAAGCAACCCCCTTCAAGACGGCGCAAGTCGCCATCGACACTGCCCGAGCCGGCGATACGATTCACCTTTTACCATCCGGCGCGGTTTATCGGCAGATGATTTCCCTGCGCGGAAAAACCAACCTCAACATCGAGGGCAACCGCGTCACACTCACCGGGGCTGATCCGCTTCCCGCAACGGGATGGGAACAGATTGACGCCCTGCTTTTCCGTCGCCGATTGCCGACCACAGCGTATAATCGCCATTTGTTGATTCGGGATGGCCGTGCCAATCGCATGGGGCGGACTCCATCCGTGCGAATTGAGTTTCCGAAGCCCGAAGAACTGGTGGCCGGTCAGTTCGCCTGGGTAAAGGCGGATGAGAAAACCGGATGGCTCTACGTGAAAGGTTCGACGTCAGGTCTCGAATGGAGCGTTCGCACTGCGGGCGTTGCGACATCAGGTATCAATCGGAACATCACGATACGGAACCTGAATACGCGTCACGCCCTGAATGACGGCTTCAACATCCACGGCGACTGCCGGGAATTTCATTGTTTCAACATCACTGGCCACGAGAATTTTGACGAAGGGTTCAGCGCTCACGATACCTGCACTGTTTGGGTCACCAACGGAAAATTCCGGGGCAACGACAATGCCGTGGCCGACGTCAACTTCGCCGACTCGTACTACACCAACTGCGAATTCAGCCAAAGCGTGAGCACCGAAGTCCTGTTTTCCGGCGGCACACATCGACTGGACACCTGCCGCATCATTGCTTCGGGCAAAGTGGCTTTTTCCCTTTCATCAGGGAGCCATCCGAAATTCAAGGAAACCAGCCTTGGCCAATGCGAGATTACCAACACCCTCATTCAGTCGGCCGACAAAGAACCACGACCCGTGCGGATCGCCGCTGAAAATCAGGCGGCGTTTCGCATAGCGACTCTGACCCACATCACGGTTGCCAATCGCGGGAAAATGACTGTCTCTGGCAGCACCATCGACGGTCAACCCTGGCTCCCGCGTTGACCCTCCATCACTGACAACGTGAAACACATCCGACACTTTCCAACGCTCATCCGCAGTGTGACACACGTATGGGTGATCTCGTTCATGGCGGCCATTTCTACGGCGCAAATTCCTCAACCCACCGACGCGCCCGGGCCGCTGTCCCCGGAGGAGAGCGCGCAAGCCTTCAAGTTACCGGAAGAATTCCGCATGGAGGTCATCGCCAGCGAGCCACTCATCGCAGCGCCCTCGGGACTGTGCTGGGATGAACGGGGGCGAATGTTTGTGTGCGAGTTGCACGGATACAATCTGGAAGGTCAACTCGACATCGAGGAATTGAACAGAACCGGTAAACTCGATACCCGGGTGCGCCGAGTTCAGGCCGCTGAAAAATTCAAAATGGCGGCGCGAACGGGAACGTACGGCGTCGTGAAACTACTCCGCGACACGGATGGCGACGGTCGCATGGATCGGAGCGACGTGTGGACGACGAACCTGCCGCCGGCCTATGGCCTCGTGCCGGCGAATGGTGGCGTCATTGTGGCGTGTGCGCCGGACATCGTGTTCCTTGCCGACCGCGATGGCGATGGCCACGCCGAGGTGCAGGAAGTCTTGTTTACCGGATTTCGCACCGGTGCGCTTGAGCGCGGCATCAACTCGCCTCAATGGGGTGCGGATGGCTGGATCTATTTTGCCCGCGGTTGGGGAGGCGGAACGATCACCGGACCGAAACTCGCTCGCCCGGTGACGCTGACTCGCTCCGATTTTCGAATTCGTCCGGACGGCAGCGCCATAGAACCGGTTACCGGCAACACTCACACGTTCGGCTTTGCGATGACGGAATCTGGAGATCGCTTTACCGTGACGACCACCGTGCCGGGAATCTACGTGGCTCCGCTGCCGTGGCGTTACCTTTTGCGTAATCCTGATGCCGCCGCGACCGGGCTCGAATCGGCCACCGGCGATCGGCGGGTTTACCCCCTTGCTCCAGCCCATCCATGGCGGCGAAGACGGGCGGAGGACCCGGCCTACTTCAAGTATTACCGTGATCGCTACGGAGCTTCAGACAGCGACGCCACAGGCTGGTTCACGTCCGCCTGCGGGGCGCTCATCTATCGTGATTTCGCACTGCCGGGACTGCGCGGCCAATACTTTGTCTGCGACCCATCAGGCAACCTGATTCATCGCGCACTCGTAGAGCCGGATGGTTCGACGCTTAATCTCCACCGAGTGCCCGGTGAAGAACAGTCCGAGTTCGCCGCGACGCGCGATCCCTGGAGCCATCCAATTTCCCTGACGCACGGACCCGATGGCGCAATTTGGATCGTGGATTACTACCGCGAAATTATCGAGGACTACTCGGCAATACCTCGCCATCTTCAACAGCAATATGGCCTCTACGCAGGTCACGACCGCGGACGAATCTACCGCCTCACCCATCGCGACGCACCGCTCCCATCGGATGCGAACATGAGCCGACTCGATGCAAAATCGCTCGTCGGTGAAATCGCAAGCCCGACCTTCTGGCGTCGCCAAACCGCAAAACGACTCATCGAGGAGCGCCGAGACACCGGATCGGCCCCTGCCCTCCGCGAGCTATTGACAGACACGAACACGAAATCGTCGGCACTGATCACCGCGTGTTTGCGGAGACGCTTGCGACAGGTGTTGCC
>CALBIE010000833.1 GCA_937893495.1 uncultured Verrucomicrobiales bacterium
TTGAGAACCTGCTCCCGACGATAAGATGACCGACCGAAAAAATTATGTTGGGATTTGGATTGGTTAGAAAACTTATCGGCAAGATCATCAGTCTGGCATTCACACTGGCGATTCTCGGGGCTCTCCTGTTCTTTTTCTCGCCGGGCAAGATGATACGCAAAGGCATCACTTCGCTGGGACCGAAAGTCACCGGCACGACGGTTTCGCTCAGCGACATTGGTGTGTCGTGGTTGAGCGGAAAAGGCGAAATCAAAGGACTGAATCTTGGCAGCCCGGAAGGTTACAAAGCCGAATCCGCCGTGGAAATACCCGTGGCCACCATCGCCGTCAAACCGACTTCACTCTTCAGTGACAAAATCATTATCAAGTCCATCGAAATCGAAGCCCCGTTCATCACCTACGAAGGAAATATGAGTGGCAGCAATTTGACCAGGATTCAGGAAAACATCGACGCCTTCATTGCGACGATTCCGCAAACGCCGGGTGGCGAATCAAAGTCCGGTTTGACGGGCGGCAAGAAGATGCAGGTTGACGAGGTCGTGATTCGCAACGCGAAAGTCAAACTGGCTCTCACCGTTCTCGGCGGCCGCGGCGCGGACATTTCACTCCCGGAAATCCGAATTACCAATCTTGGACAGGGACCCGAGGGGATCACCGGCGCGGAAGTGCTCAAATTGGTATGGAACGAAGTCGTCAAAGCCACCAGTGAGAAAGTCGCGGGACCCCTCGGCGGCTTCGGCAAAGGCGCACTCGAAACCGGCGAGAGAATCCTCAAAGGCATCGGCGATATGTTTAAGAAGGGCCAGAAGTAAGCGAGGAATCAGGCGATGCAGCCGTCCCGATTGAGAATCGTTATCCCGCATTCGTCATTGCAGCCACATAAGCCCCGTCAACCCGATCAATTTGCGGAGTCAGTTGCCGCTCGTAATCCAGACTGAATCCATCTCTGGATTGCAGGAATCGCTCGATCAGCTGACAGTTCTCCTCCGGCTCAAGACTGCACGTGCTGTAAATCAATCGCCCGTTCGGTTTCACGAAGTCGGCCGCCTGTTGAAGCAGGGTCAACTGCGTATCGCCCAGCTGTTGAAGCACCTCCGATTTAATTCGCCAGCGCAAATCAACGCGGCGTCGCATCACTCCCGTGTTGGAGCACGGGGCATCGACAAGCACTTTGTCGAATCGTTCTGACCCGACGATTGCCTCCCGATCATTCGCCATGAATATTCGTGCAATACTGCTGACGCCCAGCCGGTGACAGTTTTCGCGCAGCAATTTCAACCGACTCGTGCTCAGGTCCTGCGCCCAAATCCGTGCCTTGTCCGCCGCCAATTGCGCGATCAGCGTTGTCTTGCCACCGGGCGCTGCGCAGAAATCCAGAATAGATTCTCCCGCTTGCGGATTCACAATCGTTGCGGCGAGAACGGTGCTCGGATCCTGAACGTAGAACCAGCCGTTGCGAAAACTTTCCAGCGACGGCAGAGGAGCATGCTGCTTCAATTCAAAGATGAGGTTTTCCGGCAACCAATCTCTGGTCACAAGATCGTAACTGACGTCTTCCTTCAACCGCCAGGATTCCAGCAACCGGGCGGCATCGACTCGCAAGGTATTAACACGAGCAAAGGCAGGCGGCGGTTTATTATTCCATTCCAATAAAGCATTCGTCGTCGTCTCGCCAAATTGTCGTTGCCATTTTTCGACCAGCCAGTCTGGATGCGACCAGCCAATGGCGGGCGTGCTGTTCCGTAGTTCCTCCAATAAAGCTTCAGTCTCCACCCGCTCACGGGCATACCCGCGCAGAACCGCATTCACAAAGCCCGACTGGCGACCAAATCCCGCGGCCCGGGTCAATTCCACCGACTCATTGAGCACGGCATGGTCCGGCACACGTTCCAGCCAGAACAACTGATAAAGGCCCAACCGGAGTATGTCCCGAACTTCGGCCGGCGGTTTGCCGCGGCTTGCCTTGCGGGAAATCAACTCATCCAGAGCAGCCTGCCAGCGCACGACTCCGAAGACCAATTCCCGGCAAAACGCGCGATCGACGGTCGAAAGTCCCGCCGCCGAAAGTCCGTCTTCGAGCAATAGTTCAACGAATTCCGCCTTGCGAGCCCGTTCGGTAAGCACCTTCAGGGCAATTTCTCTTGGTTTTTGGCTTTTCACCTTCTAGTTTGACCGGTCGAAGATAATACCTGATCCGATTGGCCGTATGAGAGAAGAATTCGAAAAACTGGTTTTTGCCGGAAAGATCAAACCACAACAAGTGGACCAACTCGTCACCCTTGCCGAAGGAGGATACTGCAGTCACAAGAGCTGGGGCTTTGGACGCATTACAACTGTTGACACGGTTTTCAGCAAATTCGCTATCGATTTTCTGGAAAAGCCCGGTCATGCAATGGACCTCGGTTTTGCCGCCGACACTTTGACACCAATTCCTGCCGAGCATGTGCTCGCACGAAAAATGTCTGATCTCGAAAGCCTCAAACAAATGGCCGCACTTCATCATTTGGACCTGATCAAGGTCGTGCTCCAGAGTTTTGATGGCAAAGCAACGCTCGACACAGTCCAGAAGATTCTCGTCCCGGATGTCATCGCTTCCGACTGGAAGAAGTGGTGGGAAGTCGCCCGTCGCGAGATGAAGAAGGATGGACACTTCCGTGTGCCAACCAAGAAGACCGAGAACATTGAGTTCACTGAAAACGTTGTTTCCCTGCAAGACCGGCTGCTGAACGATTTGAAGAACGCGAAGGGACTCAAGGCTCGCACCGCCGTCGCCACGGAAATCTTCAAGAGTCTCGAAGATTTGACTGACGGAACGGCGGCCGCCACAGAGGCGGTGAAAATGTTGAGTCCGGAAATTTCCGGTTATCTGCGCACGCAGCCGGCCGCGTCGCTGGAAGCGATTTTTGTAAGTGACGATCTCCGGAAAGCCGCGAAGCTCGCGCCCGAAGAGGGTGATCTCAGCGAAAAGGATGCCTGGGAAGCGAGTGGCTCGGTTGGAAAAAACCTTGAGAAAATTCCCGCCGCACGCCATCGCCGGGTCCTGCAATCCTTCATCGACGCCAATCCGGAAAGCTGGACCGACACTCTGCTCGACCTCGCCAATTCAGGCACCACCAAATTGTGCAGCGAATGCGTAGCGATGTTGTTGGACCATGAGAAACTGGCAGAACTCAAGGAGCGCCTCTTGCGCCTCATCAGCCAGCATCAGGCCAGCACCGAACTTCTGCTCTGGCTGGCAAAGGAACGCTCTGACACTTACGCTGACATTCTCGGCCCGGAAGTGTTTCGCGCCATGATAACCGCTATCGAACGCGATCAATTCAATGAGAAGAAATCCGTCAAACTCGCCGACTTTGTTCTCTCCGATCACGAGTTGCTTCCAGAATTAATCGAATCCGCCGATGTCGAAGTCGTCAAGGACCTGACCAGGGCGCTTCAGGCATCCGCTTCCTTCGACGATATGGACAAGCGTTCCCTGCTGGCCCGCATCGTGAAGAGCTTCCCGGCCATTCAGGAACTCATCAGCGGTGAACAGCAGGCGCGCGAAGACAACGCCTTGATCGTTTCGTGGGAGAGTCTTGAACGGCGCAAGAACGAATACGAAGATCTGGTGAAGCGCAAGATTCCGGCCAATTCCAAGGATATCGCCATCGCCCGCAGTTACGGCGACCTGCGCGAGAACCACGAATACAAGTCCGCCAAGGAAAATCAGAAGGTACTCATGCGCCGCAAGTCGGAGCTCGAGCGTGATTTGGGCCGGACTCGGGGAACAAATTTTGCCGATGCCCGCTCAGACGTGGTCGGCATCGGTTCCACCATCGAAGCGACGGATTTGAATTCCAACGAAAACGTCGCGTTTGAAATTCTTGGTGCTTGGGATGGCGACCCGGATAAGGGTGTATTGAGCTATCTCAGCCCGATGGCTCAGGCGATGATCAATCACAAAGCTGGAGAAGAGGTGGAGTTCGAATTGCACGATACCACTCACCGATTCCGCCTTAACGCCATCGGAAAAGTCGAACCGCATATGGCGCCGCAAGCCCCGGAAGGGAGCACGGATGTGCAACCGGCGGCGGAACCGTCCGCCGAACCCGTTACGGAGACGGCTTGACAGCCGCCGCCGTTCGAATCGATCTAATCACGTCCTCCACCTGCCAGGTGTTACCGATGAACACCTGGTGGATTTTGCCATTCGGATCGACGATGACCGTTCGCATATTGTGATTGAATGAGAACGTCCCCTGCTCCCTCGCGAAGTACATTCCAAATCGTTCGGTAATATCATCGATCTCGATCAGTGCCCCCGTGGCAAAAGTCCATCGGTCTGGATTCGCTCCCAGTGCCTTCGCATACGAATTCAATACCTGCGGCGTATCGAAATCGACGTCGAACGAAATCGACAAGAGTTGCCAGTTTGTAACCGTGTTTTCTTTTCCGGTTAGTTCCGCCTGAATTCGCTTGATGTTTTTACTGATACGCGGACAAAAATCCGGCAGCGGACAGCGCGTAAAAATCAAAGTGAAAGCCAGCACCTGCCCCCGATAATCATCCGTCTGAAACGCTCTTCCGAACTGGTTGGTCAGCGGATAATTCGGAAACGTATCACCCACCTCCAGCGGTTTGACTTCCCGGACGAGGCGGAACGCAGCCCGATTGGTATCGCTCAGGTTCATCACTCGC
>CALBIE010000834.1 GCA_937893495.1 uncultured Verrucomicrobiales bacterium
GGGGTGGGTCTCCGACCCGCCGGTTCCGGGAACCTCTGGTTCCCCGGACCCATCCAGGCTCAATTGTGTTCCCGGAATCGGCGCCCTCAGAGAGGCCGCGACTGGCAGGTCAGAGACCTGCCCCACGTCAAACCGGGCGACGCCTTCGATTATCCGAAAGTTAACACG
Source organism: uncultured Verrucomicrobiales bacterium (assembly GCA_937893495.1). Taxonomy (GTDB): domain Bacteria; phylum Verrucomicrobiota; class Verrucomicrobiia; order Limisphaerales; family JAYPXF01; genus CALBIE01. The sequence goes on from CALBIE010000834.1 coordinate 169, forward strand.
AATCGTGCCGAACGATTCCAGTGCTCGGACACTCCTTACGTCGGCTACTTGGCATCTTTCAATTTGCCCAACGCCTTCAACGCGGCCTTGATGCGCGGGTCGCCGCGCGGGTCCGCACCGATCGCAAACGCCGGTGTCGGATACGCCCGATCGATTACCAGGGTATCCGCCGGTTGATTCGGAACCAGGTTTTGCCGGTCAACGGTGATGCTGGGAATGGCACACGAATGGGATGAGTTACTGGTGGTGAACGCCCCCAGGTAAATGCGTTCTCCATTCACCACCACGATGAAGGGTCTGCCCCACACGGGCGGCGACGGCAGTCTGGCCAACACGCCGGGGCGCAGCCTGAGGGAATGCTTTTCAAAATCGTAGCTGACAATGTCTTTCGCGGTGATCAACGGCACTGCCGAATGATCGAGACGCGACCAGTCGCCCTTACCGGTCGTGATACTGGTGTCCTCTGGCCCGGTCGTGAGATAGATGCCGAAGGAGTTGGTCCCCTCAGCGTGACAGTTTCCACTGAAAGCCAGAATGGTGAGGATTATGAAAGTTTTAGCGTTCATCAATGTGCGGGCACCAAGACGATGCCTTCATCCGGAGTTGCCCTAATCTTCCTGAGCCTGCGCGGCAGCCAGCGCCTTGGCCGCGCGCCGTTCCTAGCCCAGTCGCGCCGCCGCGAACCACCAAAAAGGTGCAATCACAATGCCGGTGAACGTGGCGATGCCGCTGCCGAGTTTTTCGGCCCGGATCCGCTTTTCGCGATTGGACTTTCCGGTCTTGTCGATCCGAACCATTCCGGCGATACCGCCACCGATCGCCAGGACAAAAACGATGCACGAGACAATGATGGATAGTTTGAAATGGCGCATGGCGGACTTTCTCCCGGCTGTCGGAGTGTGTCAAAAGAAAATCCAATTTGCCTGCACCCCCGTGATCGTGGTCGGGCACGGCCCTTCGTAGCGCAGGCTTCCAGCCTGCACGAAGCATCCGCCATTGCCGAACGGCATCGATTTCCCGGACGCGTCGGTTGCCAAGCATCGCGTTTTTACAGGCGAGACGCCCGCGCTACGATTCAGTCTGATGACTTCCCGATTACTTCTTCATCAACGATCCAAAGACGGACTTGAGAAGATCCGTGGTGCGTGCCACGGGATCGGTGCGAATCTTGCGCTCTTCCTCGGCCACGACACTGAATAAGCCATCCAGCGTTTTTTCCGTCACGTAGTTATCGAGATCGCCGGTGTCGTAATTCAGGAACAGGGTTCCAAAGCGCAGACGCTCAGTCAGATTCTTGTAGGCGGAGGTCAGGCCGGCCTTCTCAGTTGTCTCCACAACCTTCGACTTGAACAGTTTCGTCAGGTCTGCAGATGTGGCTTTGCGAAAATACTGTGTGGCGGAATCCGCCGGACCGGACAGGATGCGAGCGGCATCTTCGACCGATAACTTTTGCAGCGCATCCTGAAAAATCGGCGCGGCCAGCGGCACGGCTTTCTCGGCTGCGCTGTTCATCGTATTGACGAAGGCATCGGCAATCGCGTCTTGCCGATAGCGTCGCAGTCCCGCCTCCACCTTCTTGAGTTGTTCCGGCATCGGAATGCGGACGCTCTTATTTGTGAGGAACCCTCCCGTCGCGCCCAGTCGGGCAATCGCGTTGGTCAAACCGTTGCCGAGCGCCTGCTTGATCGCGCCGTCCATCTGTCCTTTGGTAAAGTGCGATAGATCGATCGGGGCAACCATGGCCTTCATTGACGGCAGCGCATTGGTCGGAGTCGTAGCCGGCGCTGGTTTTTGAAAGATGCTCTTGAAGAAGCTGCCGAATTTGGTCGCGGCATATTTGACGGGCTGAGAATTCCTGCGTTCAGTTTGTTCGGTGATCGGAATTGGGAAAAGTTCGCTTGAATGCGGGTTCAGCAATTCGGACTGGTTGCCCGATTCGGCAATGGCCGAAACACTGCCAAGGGCGAGAATCAGAAGGGTCAGGACGGTGAGTTTCATGATGGTTTGTGGCGGGAGTTTTTTTGGTTCAGTTGTCACTGATAATGTGTCCCAGGCGGCTGGATAGCAAAGCGAACAATCGGTTTGTGACTGCCGACAGGCCGATTTGATCGCCCATTGATTAACGGACGGTTGCCTCCAGATCACTTTTCAACTTCTCGACGATCCTGGCATGTGCCGCCTCGACTTCCTTGTCCGTCAAGGTGCGTTCGGCATGTCGGTAGGTGAAGGCATAGGCGATGCTCTTTTGTCCTTCGGCGATGTTCGTGCCTCGAAAAACGTCGAACAGTTCGACTGATTCGAGATGGTCGGCTTTGGCTTTCCTGACCGATTTGAGCACTTCGTCGTGGGTGATTTCTTCGGCGACGAGCATCGCAATGTCGCGACGACTGCTCGGAAAAGCGGGCAGGGGTTTGAAGGACCGATCGGCTTTGCGGCGCGCGAGAAGCTGATCAAGATTCAATTCCGCCAGGAGGACAGCGTCCCGCAGATCGTATTCACGTGCCAGACGAGGATGCATAAGGCCGAAATCGCCCAACGCCAGTTTTCCGCCGAGCGAAATACCGGCGCTTTCCAAAAACAATTCGGTGCCCGTATCATGTCGTCGATACTGCACACCCCGAACTCCGAACTGCTCAAGCAGTTCCTCGATGATTCCCTTGAGGTCATAAGCATCGAATGATGCATCGCGTTCATCACCGCTCCAGAACCCTGCATTTCGGCGACCGGTCAGGGCGATGCCAACTCGGCGTTGCTCGAGTGTCTTGTCACCATGCTTCGCAAAGACGCGGCCGATTTCGAATAGCGCGACATCTGGATTCGAATGCGCAAGATTATGTCGCAGCGAATCCAGCAAACCCGGCAACAGGCTGGGGCGAAGCACATCCATGTCGCTGCTCAGCGGATACGCCAGCGGAATCAACGCGGTGGAATCGGCGGCCAATGTCGCCTTGCTCGCGGCGATCAGAGTCTGGCCCTGCGCTTCATTCAATCCCATGGCCGTCAGGATCCGCCGGAGTTCAGTAAGCTCATCGTGCACCGAGTCAAATTCGTTGCTGCCATGCGCTCCCATGGGTGGCGTCGCGGGAATCTTATCGATGCCGTGCAGCCTAATTACTTCCTCAATCAAATCCACTTCACGTTTCATATCGACGCGATACGACGGGATTTCAAAAGTCGAAGACGTAGGAGTGGCAGGCCCGCCGACCGGACTTGATGTTTGATTGGTTTGCTTGAAGCTGAGGTCGCTCAAGTAAGTGTCAATTTGTGCGGCGGAAAGTTCGATGCCAAGCAGTTGGTTCACCTTCGCGTGACGAAGGGTAATTGTCTTTGGCTCGGATGCCTTCGGGCAGGCATCCACGACTCCGTCTGCCAATTCGCCGCCGGCCGTCTCGATAATCAGTTGGGCCGCCCGGCGGCTTGCCCAGTCGGCGGCCTCCAAATCCGCACCCCGCTCGAAGCGATAAGACGATTCCGTGCGCAGATTCAACGACTTGGACGTGCGCCGAATATTCGTCGGTTGAAAATAGGCACTCTCGATCAACACATCGACGGTTTTCTCATTGATTTCGGTATTCAGTCCACCCATCACGCCGGCCAGTGCAATGCCTTTTTCTTCGTCGGCGATGAGCAGGTTTTCGTTGGTCAGTTTGTGTTCTTGATCGTCAAGCGTCGTGAACTTTTCGCCGTCCGCCGCCCGGCGGACGACAATCGTGGGTTTTCCGTCCGCGCCCCTGGCGATCAGGTGATAGTCGAAGGCGTGCAACGGTTGGCCGATCTCCATCATCACGAAGTTTGTCACGTCCACCACGTTGCTGATGCTTCGAATGCCGACCTTTTCCAACGTGTTCCGCAACCAATCAGGACTGGGACCGACCTTGACGCCTTTGATTATTCGCGCGGTGTAACGCGGGCATAACTCAGAGTCATCAAGCCTAACCGCAATGAAGTCTTCAATCTTACCGATTGCGGGCGGCAACTTGACGTCGGGTAGATTGAGGGGCTTGCCGGCGACCGCGGCCACTTCCCGCGCGATTCCGATCGCGCTGTTCAGATCCGGACGGTTCGGTGTGACTTCGAGGTCGAACACCACGTCCTTTTCGGCCTGACCGAGATGTTCCGCCAGCGGTTGCCCGACGATCGCGGCGGGATCCAGAATCAACAGCCCGTCCGAATCCTCCGCCAGTCCGAGTTCGGACGGCGCACACATCATTCCGTGCGATTCCACGTCGCGAATCTTTCCGACCTTGATCGTGAACGGTTTCTCGCCGGGTTTCGCGGGCAACGAAGCGCCGGGAAGAATCAACGGAACCTTGTCGCCGGCTTTGAAATTCTGCGCGCCGCAGACAATCTGTCGTTCCCCTTGCCCATCATTGATGCGGCAGACGGAAAGCTTGTCGGCGTTGGGATGTTTGTCGCGGGTGATGACCTCGGCGACAACGATTCCGTCAAAGCCGCCGCCGACTTCCTCGACACCCTCGACCTCCAGACCGAGCATGGTCAGGCGCTCCGCCAGTTCTTCGGAGGACCAATCAAAATCAACGTATTGTTTGAGCCAGTTGAGTGTGACTTTCATCTTTCAGTTATTCTCATCTTGATTACCGCCCGTAATCGCGATCTTCAGTCCGCGTTCAAGCGTTTAAATTTTCGCCGCCAGCGGCAGAATCTTTTCAAAGTGCTTGTCGCAATGTTCCAGTTCCAGATTGGAGCCCCGGGCGCAGGCGGCAACCACGATGTCTGTGCTGGGCAGCGTAAACCCGTTTTCACGGCAGGCACGGGCCAGGCTACAGGCAAGCGCCCATACCTGCTCATTCACCGGGTAAAGCGTTACTTCCCGCTCCAGGTCGGCGAGCGCCCGTTTTTCCGGTTGGCCGCGGGCACCGTTCCACAACTCCACGAGGGTCATTTCACACCAGGCGGCATCACCTTTCGCCAGCAAAGCCTTCACGCGCAAGCCGGCCTCGCTGGTGCGCCCTCGAAGAAACTCAATCCAGCTTGACGCGTCCACGAGTCTCATCAATGCCGTTCCCATTTGTCATCTTCTCGCATCCCCTTCAACTCCTCTTGAGACATGAAATCCGGACACGAACCGTGCAGACGCTCGGCAAGCTCCCGCAGACGACGCAGGCGATTATATTCCTCGACCGCCGCCACCACCGCATCGCGTCGGGTCTTCGCTCCCGTGTGTTTCATGGCCTCTTTCAAGGCCTTTACGGGAATATCAATCGTCGTTTTCATGATTTCAGATTAACATTGATCGGACTTCAGACAATGGGTTTCCTGATTCCCTAAAACTGCTGTAAAAACCGCACGTCGTTCTCGTAGAACAACCGGATGTCGGTGATGCCGTAGCGAATCATCGCAATGCGCTCGATGCCGAAACCGAATGCCCAACCGGTCCATTCTTCGGGATCGTAGCCGACATTCTCGAAGACCTGCGGATGCACCATGCCGCACCCCGCGATTTCGAGCCACTCCTTGCCCATCTTCTTCACGAGTGGACTGCTGAAATCGATTTCAAAACTCGGTTCCGTGTAGCTGAAATAATGCGGCCGAAAGCGAATCTTCGTGTCCTTGCCCATCAACTCGCGGAAGACGAATTCCACCGTGCCTTTCAAATCGGCAACAGTGACATTCTTATCTACATAAAGCCCCTCCACCTGTTGAAAAGTTGGATTGTGGGTCGCGTCCGCCGTGTCCCGTCGATACACGCGACCCGGCACGATGATGCGCACGGGTGGCGGTTGCTGTTTCATCACGCGAATCTGCACGGACGAAGTGTGCGTGCGCAGGATGAGCTTTTCTTCGGTGGCGAGATGAAAGGTGTCCTGCATGTCCCGCGCCGGATGATCGGCCGGAGTATTCAACGCGTCGAAGCAGTGGTAATCATCTTCAATCTCCGGTCCATCCGCGACGGCGAAACCAATCTTGCGAAAGCTGCGGACGATGTCTTCGGTGGTCTGCGTGAGCGGATGCAGTCTGCCCACGGAGCGACGGCGACCCGGCAGGGTGAAATCGGTCGGATGTTTCGGAATTGACGCCTTGAGTTCCAGTTCCTCGCGCGCCCGGGTTAACACTGCCTCCAGTTCAACCTTCGCGGCGTTGATGGCCTTGCCGGCGGCGGGGCGTTCCTCTTTCGACAAATTGCCGAGCTGTTTCATCAACCCGGTGAATTGCCCGTGCGGTCCGATCCATTTGCCCTTGGCCTGTTCCAGTGCCGGCACATCGGCGGCGGCGGACAAGTCAGCCAGCGCGGCCTGTTTCAACGGTTCGATTTCGTCGAGCAAAGACATAAAGAGCGGTGATTTTCTAAAGGATTCCTCGAAATGACAGATTAAACTTTCGGTAATCGGTCCGTAACCGGTTTGACAACAAAAAAGGCGGCCTTTGCAGGCCGCCTTTCGTGTTGAAAAAAACGTTTAAGCCGCCGCTTTGGCCTGCAATCCCTGTTGGGCGACTTTGACCAACTCCGCAAAGGCGCTGTTGTCGGTGGCGGCCAGGTCGGCAAGAATCTTGCGATTGACGTCCACCTTGGCGGCTTTCAGTCCCTCGATAAACCGGCTGTAGGTCAATCCCGCTTCACGCGACGCGGCGTTGATGCGTGCCTGCCACAACTTGCGAAAGTCGCCCTTCTTGCGCTTGCGATGGTGGTAGGAGTATTGCATGCCGTGGGTGACGGCATCCTTGGCATAGCGGTAAAGTTTGGATCGCCGCATGCGATATCCCTTCGCAGCCTGCAGCATACGGCGACGGCGGCGACGGGAGGCGGGTGAATTGGTAACGCGCATATTTCTGAGTGGTTAAAGTGGGCTATTTGCGGTTGCTGAAAGGCAGGTTCAGAATCACGCGGTCCCGGTCGCCATCGGCGACGAGAGTGCTCGTACCGAGCCGGCGGCGACGCTTGGCATTCTTGGAACTCAGCAAATGCCGCTTGCCGGGGCGGTTTCGCATAATTTTGCCGGTCGCGGTGATTTTGAACCGCTTTGCCACCGCTTTTCTGGTTTTTACTGCTCTCGGACGACGCATAAAATTAGACCTTTCTTTCCAAAGGGACGGGGAAAGTAGGAAATATCCCCCCCCTATGCAAGTGGTTTTTAGGGGAAATTCCGGCTTCTCAACCCAAACTCCGAAGTTGGGGGAGCACACCCGCCTCGGGTGTGGCTGGCCGCGCCTCGCGGCCAGCGTCTTGCGCGCGACACCGACACGAACGCTCGAATCGTTTCGGCGCGACCGGGTTTTCCGCGAGAGCGCGGAGAACAATGCCCGAAGCGGGCGCGCGCGCCTTTCTATTTCGGAAGTCGGGTTCAAGTTGCTTTGGCGGGAAGGCTCGCCGACCATCGCCGCCCGAAATGAACCGACCACGCGCAGAAGCATTGATCGCCGTCCTGTTTCTCGGCGGAGTGCCTGTTACTATTAAGGGAGTGTCCGCTGATCCGTGGGTGATTGGCATCGTGCGGCTGTCTGCGGCCGTGTTTCTGACGTGTCTGCTGCTGCCGGGTGTGCGTCAGGTATTCCGATGCCGGCGGCGCGATTGGGGTGTGCTGGCGCTGATCGGGTTTAGTTTCGGTCTTCACTGGGTCACCTATTTCTGGGGCATCAAGCTGGCGTCGGCGTCGGTTGCCTGCATCGGAATGGCGACGTTTGGCGTTCAGGTTTCAATCCTCGGGATGCTCTTTCTTGGACAGAAACCGACGGTGCGGCAAATCATCGCGCTGATTATATCTCTAGGGGGTACCTTGCTTGTGCTCGACGAATACACCCTCGGCAGCGACATGACCACGGGCTTTCTGTTGGCTTTGCTCAGTGGCAGCCTTTACGCGCTGCTGCCCATCTGGCATCAGAAATTCGCCGAAGTGCCGGTCAACATCCGGACGCTTGGACAATACCTCTTTGCGCTGCCGCTTTTTCTCGTCTTTCTGCCGAGGGCGCGGTGGGAATTGACCCCGGGTGACTGGCTCGGGTTGGCTTACCTCTCCATCTTCGGGACATTTATTGCGCACACCCTGTGGATTCGTGCGACGACGGTGTTGCCAGCGGTGACGAGCGGCCTGATTTACTACCTCTATGTTCCGCTGGCCGTGTTCTTCAGTTGGTTGTTTTTGAACGAAGACATTGGCTGGTCGCGAATCATTGGCGCGACGCTGATCGTTGGAGCGAGCATTTTCGGTGCGCGATCTGGACGACCTCGACCCGGAAGGGACCCGGTGGCGGTTTCTGATTAACCCGAATTCCGAAGTTGGGGAGCACACCCGCCCCGGTTGTGGCTGGCCGCGCCTCGCGGCCAGCGTCTTGCGCGCGGCACTGTAAACGTATTCCGAACGTGCCGGAGAAAACGCGCCGAAGAAAACCCGTTGATCGAAAATCAACGCCCTGGCGATGAGTCTGGGGTTCTCTGTGACCTTCGTGTTCAACCCATGCCTCCATCAACACTGAAGACACCGAGAACACAGAGCCACTGTTGGGCAAGAAAAAACGAGTGGAAACCGATGTATCAATAGCCGAGAACTTACCCGTTTACAATTTTCCGCCAGGTCGTGGAGTGCGTGCGCTGCTGCGCCGCTTTCCTGATGACTGACTCGAATCAAAGACCGGACAAAGGGGAAACCGGAACGCTGATATCAAAAGTCAAGAACACCGTTATTGTTAATTATCGGGAACGACCCGTTTTCGTTTTCGTTTTCGGTCCCGACAATTGATAATTTGCCGTGTTTGATTCAGCCTCTTTGCCATGGCGCGCAAGCTGAGAGTGGAATATCCGGGGGCGATTTATCACGAAAACGGGTCAGTCCCGACACCGTGGAAAACCGCCATTGCGCGAACGCGAAGGCTGCATCACTCTTGCCGGCCGACATGGCGACCAGACCGAAAACCAAACCAGTGGACCCCGCCGGCTTTCTGCCGATGTCCCGAGAAGAGATGGCCGCCCGAGGCTGGAGCGAACTCGACATCCTCATCATCACCGGTGATGCCTACGTGGACCATCCGTCCTTCGGCGCGGCGATGATTGGGCGGGTGTTGGAGGCGGAGGGCTATCGCGTGGGCATCATCGCGCAGCCGGATTGGAAGGACATTGAGTCGATTCAGGTGATGGGAAGGCCGCGCCTGTTCGTGGGCGTCACGGCCGGCAACCTGGATTCCATGGTGTCCAATTATACCGCCGCGCGCCACAAGCGGAAGGAGGACGTTTACAGCGAGGACGGCACGCCCGGCAAACGGCCCAACCATGCCGCCGTCGTGTACTCGCAGATGTGCCGCCGCGCGTTTGCCGGTCTGCCCGTCGTGCTCGGCGGCATGGAAGCCAGCATGCGCCGCGTGGCTCACTATGATTACTGGGAGGACAAGTTGCGACCGTCCATCATGGCCGACACGAAGGCCGACATCCTCGTCTATGGAATGGGTGAGTCAGCGGCGCTGGAAATCTCTAGTCGTCTGACCGAAGGGAACACGGACCTCGGCGGCATCCCCGGCACGACGCTGTTCCTCGGCGCGAAGGCGACGGCCGCGGCGGATTTTTCCGACTGCATCATCCTGCCTTCGTGGGAGGATTTGCAGGCGGACAACAAACATCTCATGCGTCTCACCAAGGTGGTCGAGGCGCAGCAGACGCCTTATTCCGGCAAACACCTGGTGCAGATGCACGGCAATCGCGCGATGTACATGGAACCGCCGGCGATGCCACTGGACGGACCGGACCTGGACGCGCTCTACGAACTGCCGTTCATGCGACTGACCCACCCGTCCTACACCGGCAAGGTGCCCGGATTTACGACCATCAAGGATTCGGTCATCGTGTCCCGCGGTTGCGCCGGCGGCTGCACGTTTTGCGGACTCGGCTTTCATCAGGGCAAGTTCCTCTCCAGCCGCAGCGTTGAATCTGTGACCAAGGAGATCAACAAAATGGCGGAGTCGGATACATTCCGCGGCACGGTGGCCGATCTGGGCGGTCCGACCGCCAATCTCTACGCTGCGAAGAACGGTCACGTGGACGCCTGCAAGAAGTGTCATCGCCCGAGCTGCCTTTGGCCGACGATCTGCCCGCACTTTGACATCGACGAGGAGGCGCAACTGAAGCTGCTGCGCGGCGCGCGGGAGCAACCCGGCGTCAAGCACGTCTTCGTGCAGTCCGGCATCCGCATGGATGTGGCCCTGCGCACGCCCGAATACACGCGCGAACTCGTGCAGAACCATGTCAGCGGTCACATGAAAGTCGCCCCGGAACACATGGACCCGGGCGTGCTGCGCCGAATGCGCAAACCCAACGGCGACTTCCCGGCGTTCATGAAGAAGTTCTTCGAGCTGAGCGAGGAAGCCGGCAAGGAGCAGTATCTGGTGCCCTATTTCATCTCCAGCTTTCCCGGCTGCACGGATAAGGAAATGGGCGCCGTCGAGCAATTCCTGAAAGAGGAAAAATGGAATCTCCAACAGGTGCAGGATTTCATCCCGTTGCCCATGACCGGCTCCGCCGCGATGTATGTGACTGGCCTCGACATCAACACCGGGCAACCGATTCCCGTCATCCGCAACGCGGGAGATCGGGAACGACAAAAGCGCATGCTCCGGCCGGTTGGAAATTCCCGCAGGGCCGGACGCCAGTTGGACACGGTGGATTGAAATCCCACCCCAAAGCGGAAACGGGAAAACTTCGGATGGACACGGATGGACTCAGCTCGGTTGACGCCGCAACCATTCCCTCTTATCCATCGCAAACGGGTCACAAACGGGTCGGTCCCTGCAATTGACAATTTTGACGGCGACGCGATGTCAACGAACCTTGATATTTGATCCCAGCGTTCCAGTTTCCCACCTGTCCGGTCTTTGAGTGGAGTCAGCCATCGGGAAAGCGGCGCAGCAGCGCACGCACTCCACGACCTGGCGTAAAGTAGTGCTCTCTGCATTTGCGGAAGTTCTGGCTCCACGTGCTGTAGTTCGCGTTCGTCACTTGGTCGATCTCGTCGTACGCTTTTTCATTCCTCCGCGTAGTGCACCGGCTTCGGTCGCGCCGTAGTTGTCCTTGAAGAGCGGATGCAATGGGCGGCTGTTGGGCACGGAGAGCCAAATACGCAAGATGTGGCGCTTTTGTTTTGGGTTCGGGTCATCCTCGAACTCCGTGCGGCGATGAAAGGTCACCCAGTTGTTGAGGAAGAGGATATCTCCCGGTTCCTGACGGAAGCGGGCGTGCAATGCCGGATCGCAGGCGATGGTTTCGAGAAGATCGAGCGCTTCCCGCTGCGGTTCAGGCATCGGGCCGATGTCCGGGTTCTGGTAGGCGCGCTCAATGAGTACGCGGAGGAAACTTCCCGCGAAATGACCGTCGTGAAAGGAGAAGATGGGTTGACGACAACAGGACTTCTCATTCCCGAGATCGACATTGTGCCGCTGATACCAATAGGGCTTCATCAGTTCCGCGAGCAGGTCGGGGCGTTGTCGGAGAATTTCATTGTAGAGCGTCATGGAACTCACGACTTCATTGTCACCGCCCACCCGCGCCTGCTTCAAACAGAGGAAGGCGATCACATCGCAACGGTCCGTGTGGAAGCTGAGTTTCTTGCGGGTGTTTGGCCCGCGTGCGCGCGGATCATTTTCGGCGAATCCCTCATCGCGCACGCTAAAGACCAGTTCGCCCTCGGCGCTCTGGGAAACCGGTGTGCCAACGTGTTGAGAGAGGAGGCGGAAGACTTTGCGCGCATGCTCTTCGGAAAGATTGTCCACGGGGAATCCTTTCAACATCACCGCGCCGGAACCCTGTTCCAGATCGTGTTGAATGGCGGCCATCCGGGTGCCCAATGCGGCAGGTAGAACGATGGATTCGGCGAGAGTCGCTTCGTGAGGGAATTGAAGACCACGAATGTCGAATACTTCGTCGCTGGTCAGTTGCTGGCGCCAGTCCGGACGCGATAACAATTCCACTCCGCGCCAGGCGGCGGGATGTTGCAATGGTTTGCTCATCGGGCCGCAGGGTGGACTGAAACGGCGGCCGATTCAAACCGGCGGTAGTTTCCGGTCGCATTTGTGGCAGGGAGCGTTGTGGAGTGCTGGACTTGGCGGGTTCGACTGATTACGGTGGTCGCGTTGGGCAGCACCCGCATCGCGAAAGCAAAAGATACCCGAAATATCAACCATTCTGAAATCATGAACTTGCGAGCAATAGTCAACGAGTATGCGAACGAAGCCGAGGTGTATATCATCATGGCGGTCGCGTTTTATTTTCTCTTTGGATTCATCACCGTCCGCGAGATATACCGGGCGGACGAGGAGCGTCTGGGGGCCAACCCGTTTGACCGCATGGCGCATGTGGTGATGTTTGTGTTTCTCGCTGCCTGGATCTGGCCGGTCGTCTGGCTCAATCAGGAATACAACGGTGATCAACCGAAGAACGGAAACTAACGTCCGGTTCCCGATTCAACGCAGAGGACGCAGAGGCGCGGAGAACTGCAGTGAAAGGAAGTGAATAGCGAGCGATGAAATATCAAAAGCTTCCTGCCCGAAGTGTAGCTCCCTGTTGGAAGTGCCGACGGAGATGCAAGGATGGGCGAGCAAAAAACACTTAACCGTCGTCGGCATCGGCAACCGCGCTGGCCGATTCCCGAGAATCGTAGTGTTTATCGCCGATGCTCCCGGTTTTAGCCGGAACGATGCAGATGATAGGGGTAGGGACAAGGGATTGAACCTTGCCCCTCAATCCGAACCGGACTGGCGGATCTCCCGCATCCGGCTCTCCAGTCGTGGGTTGACCCGCTCGGCCCTTGCGGGCTTCCGCGGGACAAGGGCACCCCTGGTTTCCACAGCCCGCAAGCACACACTGTGGCAGAGACGTGCTTCCCTCGCATTGGACCTCCCGGCTCCCTGAGGCGCTCGGCGCCGCGCTCGTTCTAGCCCGGTGGGCAATCGTTGAGCGCTGTCTTGCAGTCTTGCCGTTTGCTTCCAATCCCACTCCCTGCCGCCCTTGGCTCCACCGGCATTACCCGGCTTCCTCGCTACTACGGCGGCTCTGACTTCTGCCGGGAGCCTCGCGGCTTCCTGTCCCGGCAGACCTCCTGCATTCACCTCACACCCTTTCCCGAACATACTGCCACCAACCACACCAACCGCCCCGCACATCGCCTCCGTCTCTCGCGATGCTTGGTTCAGGCTTCGCCACTCGCTCGTAGGCTCGCCGCTCAGTTGACGCCGAATCGTGTTCACTTTCGTTGCGGTCTATTCGGTTCCGTCTGTTGCTCTCCACCCCGCCTCGCGGCGACGCAGTTACTTTCAGTTCTCAGCCGGTGACAGGTTCCCGGCTGGCCGGGGTCTTCCACCCCGGAAGGTTGTGACGCTTTGCAGCGCACGAGCGCGGAATTTATTCCGCAGAAACGCGGATTTGCAGGTCGGCTCCCGCAGTTTTTGATGGGTGGTTCTGAAACACGAAATGGTGTTGGGTCCCGACGATATTGGGGAAGAGCGTGAACGCCAGTGGAAAGTGGACGCCTCTGCGGAATAAATTCCGCGCTCCTGCCGCTCCAATTGCATGGTCCCGGTTAAGTTCGTGTGATTCGTGGGCAAAAAAGACTGAACACTGTCTTCCGTTGAAGC
>CALBIE010000835.1 GCA_937893495.1 uncultured Verrucomicrobiales bacterium
GCTCTGTGCTCTGTGCTCTGTGCTCTGTGCTCTGTGCTCTGTGCTCTGTGCTCTGTGCTCTGACCGCTGTCCGTTCACTCCCCCCGCCACCGTTTCAATCGCAGTCGCAGTTTCTTCAGGTGACTGAATTTCGGTGTAATCGGAGGAAAATCATTGAGGATTTGATCAATCGTGGGCACTTCGCCCCACGCGGTGATGGCGAAGACCTCGTGGGCATCCTTCGAACGAATGCCGACCTGCCGGTTTTCAAGATCGCAGCGGTGGCGTAATATTTCTTTCCATTCGTCGAATGAGCCCGGTACGGGCATTCGATGGCGTCCGACCCAAGGGAGCCATTCAGTGACCTGGGACTGGTGACACCAGGTCATTTGCGCAATGACGTCAAAGGCAGTTTCAACGTTGATAGCGAGATCATGGGCGTTTTGCCCGAACTGATACGTGTCATACACGTTCAGTATCACGGGCACCTTTTTGGGTTCCGATTTGGTTTCATCCGCCGGGTATTCCTGAATGAACGCGTGGGGCACGTTGATCATGTAGGCGACCTCGCGTACGGCTTGAGCCACGGCAATGTGATCGACATGAATGCCGGCGAGCGAATCGCTGACGAGGGGCGGGCAAAAGAGATAGTCCGGTTCATAATCACGAATGGCTTTCCACAACGCGGCGAGCAGGTTGACATCCGCCTTCAGGCAGGCTTCGCGCGGTGCTTCGCCGTTGGGCAGTCGGAGTTGTTGAAACTCGTACTGTCCAATCCGGGCGGACTCCTCCTGTTCACGAACGCGCATCTCACCGGTCTCCTTGCGCGTGCGTTGGTGATGCCCGGCACGACCGTCCGTGCAGATGAGAACGCGCGCTTGAAACGCGTCGCCGAGCGTGCGTCGCCAGAGTTCGATCGTGCCGCTGGCCGTGAATTCGTAATCGTCGAAATGAGCGTGAACAAACAGGACTTTCATGAGTGCGGCGAGAGGCTACCACATGCCGAGTAGTTCGTCGTGTACCAATGAAAGCTGGTACGTCCGCATCTTTGCAATTGGTTTCCACGCCGCCGATCCGTCAAGGTAGCTGAGGTTCCCGCCCTTGGCGCCCAGCTCCGCCGGCGTGCGTCCGCCCTGGTTGGAATTGGAGCCGTCCCCCTGTCGCGCGACCGCGCCGCCGTGGCCGTGGGGCGCTACGGTTTGCCCGCCGCCGGGCGCCCAGACATTGAGATCGACCAGCAGCGGCAGATCCGCCGATTCATCCATCGCCAACGGTGAATGCCAGCGTCGGTTGGTGTCCATGCCGGAATCCAAAAGCTTTTTATGACCACCCAGATAATTGAACCCGATCACGTAGCCGTGAGGCGCCATTGGATAACCGCCCAGCCGAAATGGATTCGGGAGATTGGGGCAGCCGATGATCCGATCGCTGCCCGCGTATCGCACAAGTTGCTTCCACGTGTTGGTCGGGACAATCGGCGGATACTCGTTACCGTCATCGGTCACGCCGCTGGGCAGGTCGTCATTGAAATCATGCGCGTAAAGGCGCAAGGCCATGTTGAGTTGGCGCATGTTGTTCAGGCAACGAATGCGTTTGGCGCGTTCCTTGCCGCCGACCAGTGTGGGCAACAGTAATCCCGCCAACACCGCAATGATGGCGATGACGGTCAGCAGTTCGATCAGCGTAAATGCTCGCTGGCGTCTGATGTGCGGGAAAACCTGTTTCACGAATGGTCTATGATTGGTCGTGCATCCAGCGTGGTGTATTCAGGCGAACTCGGAAATTGAACGGGGAGCGCGCCCGCCTCGGGCGCAGTTTTCCGCGCTCGAAGCGGAAAATATTGTCGTAATGAAATGATCCGAGTCTTCGTGACGGTTCCGCGCGCAAGCTGCTGGCCGCGAGGCGCGGCCAGCCACATCCGAGGCGGATGTGCTCCCCAAATCAGAAAATGCCTACAAGTCAGCGAAAGTTGGCGTAGCTGTCAAATGATTGACACTTGATCGGAACGACCCATTTGGAGCGCGGAATTAATTCCGCAGAAACGTGGATTTTCAAGTTGGCTGACGGAGAATCGAATCGGGTGTTCCGACACACCTGATGGTTTCTGTTTACCCGCTGATATTCAACATCTCCGCCGGATCATCCGTAGCCGCGAGCATTCTGCCGCTGCCGTTGAGTGGCGTAAAACCGCCGTTGGCCCAGCGTAGCAGGCGATAGAGCACGGCAAATTGAAACCCTGGCGATTCTCCGCCCTGACCGCCGACGAGTTCGGTGCCTCGCCGCGTGTTGTCGATCATCCAGGCGGGCAGGGTGAGGTGATACGGATTGCGTTGAATCTCGCCCACATGAAATGAAAGAGCCGAAATCAGCGCGGCAAGTTGTCCGGGCGTGACTTCCACCATCAGGTTGGGATTCTGCATCTGTCCCCAGAACTCGGTCTCGCAAACGAGGCATGAAAAATCGGCGGCGGCCATTGATTGGAGCGCATCGCGAATCAGAAGATGGGTACCGATGTGCGTCGAATTCCAATCATTTGCATGCGGATAAAGAATCAGTGACGGCCGGTATTGAGTCAGAATTCCGGCGATGCAGGCCGTGTTCCCGGACCATTTCGCCGGTTCTTGATCGCGACTATCAGGATTAATATCAGTCAATCCTCCGGGAGCTGTCGCAAGCAGTTCAAAACCGATTGAATCGCAGCATCCCTGAAGTTCAGACCATCGCTCGCATCGACGCTCCGCATTGCTCCCCTGAGTGACCGCGACATTGATCACTCGCCAGCCACATTGTTGCGCGAGTCGATAAGGGAGTGCGCCAATAATCACCTCGTCGTCCGGATGGGGGGAAAAGATCATGGCGCAGGGCGCGTCCGCAGCGGGTGACGGACGACTTGAAGGCTGACTTTGCGCCAGTGGAATCTGGCTTCCGTTCTCGATCAGTTCCGCAAAGGAATTAACGTATTGGGCGAAATTCTTCATCCAGGGCGATTGGCGGCCAATGATGGCCCGCGAATCATAGCGTTTAAAAGCTGATTACCACGACATCTTGAAATTGGAGGGCTTCATGCCTTTGTCCGGCCAGTAGTTTTTCGTGCGAATGAACTCGAACATGGTCGGTTTGAATTCGCCGACGATATCGACATTGCTTTTCGTCGGGATTTTGTTTTCCAGGCCAGCAGCCCAGTAACATCCGTTGACCAGAAGGCGACGTACGCTTTCATTGAGCAGGTCGAGTGACGCGCCAATGGTGGAGGCGAATACCCGACCTCCCTGGTGAGTTTTTGTCCAGGCGATGGGCATCATCGGGTCATTCTGGTTAACCGTTTCCTTGCTCTTGTAATGCGGGCCGGGAGGCAGTGGTTTGTCATCCTGTTTCATACCGGAGAGAACCTGTCCGAGCACGAGCGGTCGGCTGTCACCCGGCAACGGAAGCCGAACTCCATAGACATCCGTTGGACCGAAGATGGAACCATCCTTGATGCCGCGCAGGATGGGATGTCCCTTCGCGCCGGGTGCGATGAGTCCACGGGTCGCCTGATATCTGTGCCAGCCGTGGTGACTGAACCACGTTTCGCCCAACACCTGCCGGCCGAAGCCCTGCTCGTATTCCTCGCCGGCATGGCGCCAGTCGTATTTGGCATACTTCCGATCCTTTGGAATTTGAAAGGCGTGAGTGGACGTGCGAATCGCGACAATTGGTTTACCTGCTTCAATATAGTCAACGATGAGTTTCATCTGGTCATCCGGTGGATTACGAAAGCGAAGGAACAACACCATCAGGTCCGCCGTTTTCAACGCGTCGAGACCGGGAATGTTGTTCTGATTGTTGGGATTGATAACTCCTGTTTCGGCATCGATGGAGAAGAGAACCGTACATTTGAATCCATGATGCTTCGCAAGAATGCGGCCAAGCTGTGGCAGCGCTTCCTCGGAGCGATATTCCTCGTCGCCGGAAATCAGGACAATGTGCCGATCCTTGCCGGGGCCCTTCTTGCCGTCGTAAACCACCCAGGGATCGTCGGCACGAGTTGAGGCAATCAACTGAAGCGCAATCATCAACAGAAGCAGCGTCTGGATAAGGCGTGGAGGTTTCATGGTGATAAGAATGACGAATCGAGGATAGGTGGTTTTCAATGATTGCTGCAACTGGGAATGTCGAAGTGGAGGGGCGGGGGCACATCCTGGCACTGCGCCCGAGTGCAAATGGGCCGGAGCGCGGCTGTGTGCGAAGCACCAGCCGCAGCGCCTTGGGAAACGCGGTGGCATGAGTTGAATTCGAGCCGTCCAGTCTTGCGAAGCTGCTGCGGCTGGTCTGCAACACAGCCGCGCTCCGGGGGCAGTGTCAAGATGCGCCCAGGGGCGGAGGGAATATCGCGGTTTCTTGCATCCCGTCGTGGGACGAGCGAAACGTCCGCCTGCAACCATCGTCACCGAGATCTGGAAGATATCTTCACTGCAACGCCTCTGCGGACTAAAGTCCGCGTTCCCCCGGCGAGGCTTTGCCCGAATGCGTCCAATCGACAAGTAATCCATCGCAAAGGCCGATCAATTTGATTATCATTTCCGGACTTCAATGAATTCACAAATAAACAGACTTCTGCTGATCGTCGCCGTGGCGCACTCGTTCATGACGACGCGAATTGCCGCCGCCGGTGAGCGCCCATTGAACTTCATCGTCATTCTCGTTGATGACATGGGGTGGATGGATTTGTCGTGCCAGGGAAGCGATTATTTCAAGACTCCGAACATCGATCGGTTGGCGAGCGAGGGAATGCGGTTTACCGATGCCTACGCGGCCTGCGCCGTCTGCTCGCCCACGCGTGCCGCAGTGCAGACGGGAAGGTACCCGGGTCGGATTGGTGTAACGGACTGGATTCGATCGCTTTTTCAACGTGGCAACCTCGGGACGCCTGCGAAGAATCCGACGGAATGGGTGGGCGGCGCCAATCGATTGCTGCTGTGCCCGCCGAATCCGTTCTGGATGGAGCACGACGAGGTGACGATTGCCGAGGCGCTAAAGCCGAGGGGCTACGAATCGGCTCATATCGGTAAATGGCATCTGGGCGATCCGGCGTGGTATCCGCCCGGGCAGGGTTATGACGAAAACAGGGGCGGCTGCGATTACGGTCAACCGCCGTCGTATTTCGATCCGTTCAACCAGCCGCGCCATCGGCACGAGATGATTCGCGCGGGTATTCCGCAATTGCCCGGAAGAAAGGAAGGCCAGTTCCTGACTCATCGCGAGGGTGAGGAAGCGGTGGAGCTGATTCGCAAATGGAAGGATGAACCGTTTTTCATTCATCTCGCACACTACGCGGTTCACACGCCGATTCAGGCGATTGATAAAGTTGCCGCGAAGTATCAGCGAGATGGCAAGAGCGACGTGAATGCAAAGTATGCCGCGATGGTGGAATCGGTGGACGATTCGACCCGGGAAATTCTGAAGACGCTTGAGGAACTGAAGATTGCGGATCGAACCGTTATTATTTTCACCTCGGACAACGGCGGGTTGGATAATAACGGTCGGCCGACGGAAAATGCGCCCTTGCGATCAGGCAAGGGCTACGCCTACGAAGGCGGGATTCGCGTGCCGTTCATCGTTCGGTGGCCGGGTGTGGTGCCGGCGGGGAAGGTTTCCAGTCAGCCGGTTTCATCGATCGATATCTTTCCCACCGTGCTGGAAGCGGCGGGAGTGGAGTTGCCGAAGGATCGCGAGATAGACGGACTGTCATTGCTGGCGCACCTCAAGAGTGGCGGGCGCAGTCGTTTGAAGCGGGATGAGTTATTCTGGCATTTTCCGCACTACCGACATGCTCCCGGGCCTTACAGCATTATTCGCAAGGGTGACTACAAGTTGATTAAATTTTACGAAGGGCCGCTGGAGCTTTTTTACCTGAAGGACGATATCGGGGAGACGCAGGAACTCTCTCGCCTGATGCCCGAAAAGACCGCGCAATTGGAGAAACGTCTGATGGCGGGATTGAGAAAGATGGGGGTGAAAATTCCCCGGCAGAATCCGGCTTACAAGCGGAATGGGAATCGGGACAAGTGAGATTTTTGATTGGCCACTCAGTAAGTAGCCGCCGAGGTAAGGAGGCGGACTCGGCGGTGACGGAATCCCTGAAATCCGCCTCCCTACCTCGGCGGCTATGACGGCAGACCAAGCCTTGTGACAAGGCGGCAGCGTTCAATTTTCAATTCATGAATTCTACAAAGCAGATGAATCGAAGGATCTTTGTTCGCAATGCCGTCATCCTGACGGTCGGCGGGCTTTCGTTCGCGGGAATTGCGAATGCCCGTGCCAAATCACTGGGAGGGAAGCGAAAATTACTCAAGCCGATTCATGATGAGATCGTCTGCCGTTGGACGCCGGAGCATCCGAGGCACGATCATCAACTCATCTTCCCTCTCGACGCGGAGCGATTACTGCTGGTGTGGAGTGAGTATTATTCGCGCAAGCCGAAACTGGATTTGAAACCGGGTGGGGCGGGTGTCGGGGATTCGGTTCCCTGTCAGATAGCGTCTTTGCTTTCCCGGGATCGCGGGCGGCATTGGAGTCATCGGCAGGTGATGCAGCCCAATATCTGGAAGCAGAATGTGAAACATCCCAACCTCGTCCGGTTGTCAGACCGCGAGATTCTCTTCTCGTACGTCGGCTGGGATTCGGCCTCGCAACGAAACGTGTTCATGCGTCGCTCGCTGGACAATGGCCAGACCTGGGGCGAACAAGTGTCGATTTCCGAACCGGGCTGGTATTGCAACAATGCCGACCGGGCGATGCGCCTGAGCAGCGGGCGGGTTCTACTGCCGGCACACGGCCCTTTTGCTGAGAAGTATATTGGCGGTGCGCCATATCGAGGCGGCGATTTGCATTCGTTTGTTTTTTATTCCGATGACGGATTCAAGACCTGGAAGCGCAGCGCGGACAGTATGACGGCGAAGGGTCGTGGTTGCCATGAGCCGACCATCGTCGAATTGACGGACGGGCGGTTGTTCGCGTTGCTGCGTAATACGAATCAGGTTCAGTACTTTAGCGTTTCAGAAGACAGTGGCGATCACTGGACGAAGCCGGCGCCGACTGTTCTGACATCGCCCGAATCCCCGGCATTGATCAAACGGATACCTTCGACCGGTGACATCCTGCTATTGTGGAACAACGTCGCCTCACGAAGCAACTGGCCGCGCATTCCATTGACGGCGGCCATTTCGCGGGACGAAGGCCGGACATGGTCTCATTTTAATGATGTGGACAACCGGAAAGACTTTGACGCGGCTTATCCATCCGTGACGTTCGTAGGTGACGAAGCTCTCGTAGCCTATTACTCCCGCTCGACGAAATGGAAACGGGACTCGGAAGTAACTCTGCGGATTTACAAGATTGATCAGTTTTACACGTGAGTCGAGCAGGCCGTTTTCAGGCCAAAAGCTTGTTGGCCACCGTTCCGTGAACGTCGGTCAACCGGTAGTCCCTTCCCAAATGACGGAACGTGAGTCGTTCATGATCCAGCCCCAGAACATGCAGGATGGTCGCTTGCAGATCGTGTATGTGAATCGAGTCTTCTACCACGTTGAGTCCCCAATCATCGGTCCGACCGACGACGGCCCCACGTTTGATGCCACCGCCGGCCAGCCAGATCGTGTATGCCGTCCGTAAATGATCTCGTCCGGCATCGCGCGAGTCCGGGGGGATCTGCGCGATGGGCAGGCGGCCAAATTCTCCGCCCCAGATGACCAATGTGTCGTCCAGCAGTCCGCGATGTTTCAGGTCGATAATCAATGCTGCCGACGCTTGATCGGTCTGGCGGCAACGCTGTGGCAGGTTGGTGATTAAGTTCTGATCGCCACCGCCGTGATGATCCCACCCGCCATGGTCGAGTTGCACAAAGCGAACGCCTCGCTCGATTAAACGGCGAGCCATTACGCAGTTGTTTGCATATGAGGCCTGACCCGGTTCAGCACCGTAAAGCGCGAGCGTCTCGGCGGATTCTGATGAGAGGTCGGTCAACTCGGGCACGCTCATCTGCATCCGAAACGCCATTTCGAATGATTCGATGCGTGTCAGGACTTCCGGATCGCCGGTCGCTTCAAAGTTTATTTGATTCAAATTGCTAATGGCATCGAGGGAGTGACGACGCAAGTTGCGATCGATGCCATTCGGATTGGAAAGAAACAAAACCGGGTCACCCTGAGAACGAAATGGGACGCCCTGATAGACGCCCGGGAGAAATCCGCTTTGCCAGCAGGTGGTTCCGCAGCGGCTGGCCTTGCCCGAGGTCATCACGACAAAGCCCGGGAGGTTCTCGCATTCACTGCCGAGTCCATAGGTCACCCACGAACCCAGTGTCGGCCGACCGGCGCGCGCAAAGCCCGTCTGAAAAAACAATTGCGCCGGTGCGTGGTTGATCTCGTTTGTGTGCATCGATCGGACAAGCGTAATGTCGTCAATTATGCCGCGAAGATTCGGCAGGAGTTCAGAAAACCATGCTCCGTTCTGACCGGATTGACTGAAGCGCCAGGGCGAGGCGAAGACCTGCCGGTCGGTCGTCTCGGTCATGGTGGTGAATCGTTGGCCACGAATCGCCGACGGAGGAATCTCGTTTCCGTTCTGCTTGCGCAATAGTGGTTTGTAATCAAAAAGATCCACCTGCGATGGCGCGCCAAGCATGTTGAGAAAAATGACTCGTTTTGCGGTGGCGGGAAAATGGGAACGGCGCAACGAGGTAGGGTTTGCGGGCTCCGCAAACAATCGCGGCCGCAACAGGGTTTCCAGCGCCGCCGAGCCAATGATTCCAGCGCCGGTGCGTCCGAGAAAACATCGCCGATCAAGCATGCCTGAGGCACGTTCTGGGTGTTCCGCCAGCACTTGCGAAGGTTACGCGCAGACGGTGTGAACGGCAAGTGGTGGATGCGGGGCGGGCGCGCGTTGGGCGCATTCGGCGGAGCCCCGGAGCGCGGCGTTTACGCCGCAGAAACGTCCACTTGCAATCACCGTCACCGGCATACGGAAGGATTTCTTTACTGCAACGCCTCTGCGGACTGAAGTCCGCGCTCCCGCGGCGGGGCTAGACGCGAATGCTCCCGCGGGTTTGCAAATGAAAATGTGGATGGGATCGACTGGGTAATCAGTAACCGGTCATCAGATGTTGGCGCGGCTACCCCTTCTGATGACTGTAAACCGTGGTTTGCGCTACCCCTTGGTTTGATCGCGCGCGGGCGCGCAACGGCGGATCATCGAGGTGTTCCGTTCGGACGAGTGCGACAAGGAGTTGCGGTTTGGCGAAATTTTGCATTCTATAGGCCTGTCGCTGGCGCGAAAGGCCATGGCTAAGCAACGTATCTATACGAAATACAAACCGGAAAAGGCGCGGTCGAAAGGCCCCGGTCCAAAGCGGCGGCTCGTGCTGCCGATGCTTTTACTGGTGTTGGCAGGTATCGGTGCCTGGGTGTTTAAAACCGGTAAACTGCCTCTGCCGGAACTGTTCGCACGTTTGTCGGGTACCCGGGAGAATCCCGTGAGGGACGGCCAGAAACCAAAACTTGAACCGATTCGATTCAACAGTTGGGAATTGAATACGCGAGGACCAACCTCGCCTCCCGCGGTAAAGCCGGTTACGCCGCCTGCCAGAAAAACGAACGATTCATCGAAAACGAAATCAATTGAGATGCAGCCTCCGCCTGAACCCGCTCGCGGTGAACCGTTCGTGGCGCGTTCGGCCTGGTCGTTGTTCGAGGTTCAATTGGCGCTCGCACGCAACGCAATCTCACCTGGTATTCTGGACGGGCTTAATGGTCCGCAGACGGTCTCGGCCACGAAGGCGTTTCAGAGGAAGCGTGGCATAGAACCCTCCGGGGAACCCGATCCCGTGACCAAATCGCGGCTGGTGCTGACCGACTCGCCCTACACGACCTACACGGTGACTTCGAATGACGTGATGCGCCTGCGGCCCCGCAGCAAGACGTGGCTCGGCAAGTCAAAGCAGGACTTCTTAGAGTACGAATCCGTGCTCGAACTCGTCGCGGAGAAAAGTCATGCCTACCCTCGGTTTATTGAAAAGCTCAATCCCAGGATGGATTTGAAAAATCTCGCGCCGGGCAACGTTCTAAAAGTGCCGCGCGTTTACTATCCGAAACCGACCGCCAAGGCTGCGTCCATTCATATCAGCCTGAGTGGCAAGGTGCTTCAGGCCTTTGACTCACAGACGAATCTGCTGGTGCATTTCCCGTGCAGCATCGCAGCCAAAGTCGAGAAGCGACCGGTGGGAGAATTGAAAGTGATCAATTTTGCGAGTGATCCGAATTACACGTTTGATTCCAAAAATTTTCCGGAATCACCTGAGGCGCGGAAGCTGAATACGAAGTTCTCGATTGCCCCGGGACCGAACAATCCGGTGGGAACCGCGTGGATCGGATTGGACCGCCCCGGATACGGGATTCACGGAACTCCGGCACCGGAAAAAATCGGGCGGACCGAATCGCATGGTTGTTTCCGGTTGGCCAATTGGGACGCCAGCTACCTGCTGTTGCTGGTGCAAGAGGGAACGCCAGTGTTGGTTGAGCCTTGAGTTTCTACGATTCGAGGGTATTTGTTTTCCCCTTTGCCGCAATCCGGCATCCCGTTTTCCATATGCACGCCAAATATGTTTTCAGCCTGGAAAGCCAGGATCGCAAGCGTGACCTGCCGGGCAAAATCATCATTGCCCAGCGGGAGACGGAGACGCCGGTGCAGGTGCTGCAGAAACTCTTTGGATATTTGCTGTTCTTCCGACCGCGATTGCTGATGGACACGAATTTGCACGACGAATATATCCCCTTCGTTCCCGATCTGGTCCAGTTGGATTATCAACTCCAGCCCGCCTTGTGGGTAGAATGCGGCGAAACCAACCCGACCCGGCTCAACAAGCTCGCCGTCAAGGTTCATGAAGCCGAAATCTGGATTGTTCGCCATTCGAGGGAAGAGGCAGATGCTCTGATTCGTTTGATGGATAAGGCGAACTCGCGCCGTGATCGTTACAAGTTCGTCGTTCTTGATGCCGAGATGATCGAGGAAGTCAGCACCATGACCCACGGTCGTAACAGTGTAACCTGGTATCACGGCTCATTTGAGACCCCCTTGATGCAATTTGATTATAACGGGATGTGGTTCGAGGCGGAGTTTGAAGTCCTGAACTATTGAACGGCTGATTTGTGGTGTGAGCAAGACTCCCTTCTTTCGATTAGAGCACGCGGATGTCGCCATCAATGGCTCGCGGATCCTGCACGACCTGAATTGGCGACTCGATCCCGGTGAGCACTGGCTCATTCGTGGTCCCAATGGCAGTGGCAAGAGCACTTTGCTGAATCTGATTCAAGGTGGGGTGAGTCCCGAAGTGAATCGGGGCCGTCGCGTTTATACAATAGAGGGCAGGGAGACTTCGAGTCCCGCACTGGTGAAGGAATCGATTGCGCTGATTTCGCCGGAACAACAGGAACGGTTTTTGCGTCTTGAGTGGAACCGGACGGGGCGCGATATCGTGGAGACCGGATTTCAT
>CALBIE010000836.1 GCA_937893495.1 uncultured Verrucomicrobiales bacterium
GAACGGACGCGCCGCCAGCAGGCGGGTCGTCGTCGTATCCGGCCCCTCATCCGATTGCCCAGCGCTGAATGGTGTCGTCGTATCCATGCAATTTTCGACTTCGCGCGAAATCTCGATGCTGAATCAGCGTCGAGTCTAGGACATGCCGGGGATTCGTTCAATCGCGATAAAATCATGACGTCGGACGCAGGCACATCTCACTTTCGTGCAAATACCGGAATGGGTCTGAAGGCGGCGTTTGGTCGCCCTCCCCTCCATTCACATGGAGGAGAGGGCCGGCGCGGCGCGCCGAAGCAACGCGAAGGCGGCGGAGGAGAGGTTCGTTGGTGAACAGGAATGGATACGCTCCTCTCACCATGAACCGGACAGAACCATTGCCACAGATTCAGGGAAACCACAGATGAGGAGTCAATCTGCGGCTTTCCTGAATCTGCGGCAAAACCAGTTCAGGGGTTCAAAGCGCGAAATACCTTTTTGGGGAAATCTCTCCCCACTCGTGCCTCGCGGAGAGAGGGAGAAATGCGAGTGCGCCGCCTTGGCCGGCGACGGATATGCAATAAACTAGGATGCGCCCATCGGCCGAGGCACGGCCGAAGCACGCCCTCAAAGCGCGGCTCTTTGAGTCACAGCAGCCTCTGGAATTGAAGGCGCTTCCATTCGTTCGGGATACGAACTGTCTGGCGAAGTGGCTGCGGGTCTCAGACCCGCGCTCCTGCGGCGGGGCTTCACGCGAATGCACCGCTCGCCAAACGAATCGCATCGCCTACGCAGATGCCGGTCGGCTGCGAATCACGAAGCGCCAGGTCAGGCCGATGGCGGCCGTGCCAAGGCCGGCGGCCAATCCAATCCAGATTCCGACCGCACCATACCCCAATGGAAACGCGAAAACATAAGCCACTGGCAAGGCAATGACCCAATACGCGAGGGCGGCAATGGCGGTCGGCACGCGCACGTCGCCTATGCCACGCAACGCCGAGATCATCACCACCTGCGTGCCGTCGGCGATCTGGAAGAAGCCGGCGACAATCAGGAGCGCCGCCACCAGTTGAATGACCGGCTCGGATTCCACAAACCATCCACCAATCATTCTTCCACCAAGGAAAAACAAAATGGCGCACAGACTCATCGCGCCAACTCCCATGGACAGGCCACCGTAGGCGATTTTTCGCAGCCGACCAAACATTCGCGCTCCCCACGCATGACCGACCCGGACACTCACTGCCAGTCCGACGCTCAGCGCGATTATAAATGCGGTCGCTGCGCAGGTAACAGCAATTTGATGAGCCGCCATCGCATCCGCGCTGATCCAGCCCATCATAATGGCTCCGAAAACAAACGCACCGACTTCCATCAGGTGCTGGATCGCCACGGGAAAGCCGAGTTGAAACAGGTCCTTTAATCGCCGAAGAGACCAGCCAGAGAGCCAATTCACCGGTCGGAATTTTCGCAATCGCTCGGCGCTCAAGACGTAGAGTATTGACGCGATCATCATCGCGACTCGCGCGAGGATCGTGGCAATTCCAGCACCCTCAAGGCCTAATGCGGGAGCTCCGAGTCGTCCGAAGATAAGAACCCAGTTGAGAAAGATATTCAGCAGGACTCCACCCAGAAGTATCAGCATGGGCGGCCAGGGATCATTCAAGGCTTCGCAAACCTGTTTCGCTGAATGCGAGATTAATGCCGGCAACAGGGACCAGCCGAACAACAACAGATAAGCATCCGCGGCTGCCACCACGTCAGCCGGTTGGCCCAGCCGATGCAGATGGTTGCCAAGCCACGTCAGGCTGACACCCGAGAACAATCCCGCGAGCGCGCCCAGCAACAAGCCGTGGCGAAGCCATTCGGCGACGTCGGTGGGTCGATTCGCGCCATAAGAATGCGCCGTTCGGATCGAAATCGCGGCCAGCATTCCCATGCCGACCACCAACGGGATGTGCGCGACGGTATTGACCAACGCGCCGGCGGCAAGTGGCAACACGCCCACCCGGGCAATCATTGCCGTGTCAGCGATGCCCAACATCATCTGCCCCACCATGCCGAACGCGATGGGCAGACCGAGCTTGAAGGTCAACCGCGCCTCGATGCACCAACGAAGCCAGTTGATGCGACGATGATGAAGAACCCGGGCGGCCGTCACTTCTTCACCTCACAAAGATTCGCAACGATCGGTTCAATTTGTTTTGCCGCCGGTCGATAGATGATCAGGACGACGGCGACGACAATCAGGAAGGCCGAGAGAAGCAATCGGCCCGAGAACGGTTCAGCGCCAATCGTGCAACCGAGCGCAACAGCAATCAGTGGGTTCACAAATGCGTAGGTGGAGACAAGCGAGGGCGTCGATGCGGTCATCAGCCAGATGTACGCCGGAAACGCGATCAGGGAACCGAAGATCACCAGATAGGTCCACGCCAAAAGCGAACGTCCAGTAACTGTCGAAAGTTGAAACTGATCCATTTCGCCGCAGGCAACCGACGCAATCAGCAGCACACACCCTCCGCCAATCATCTGCATGGCCACATTGACCATGGTTGATTTCGGTTTCGCCGATCGCCGACTGTACAGGGATCCGATTGCCCAGCAGATGGTGGCCGCAATCATGACTCCGATCGGAAACATCTTAAGCGGCTCATTGTCGTAACCGCGCCCCGTATTGGCCAACATTCCCACACCGACGAATCCGATGGCCAGTCCCAGGAGAATACGCGTCGTGGGCGGCGAATTCTTCCAATCCAACAGAACCATCCACAGAGGCATAGCGGCCACGACGAGCGCCGCGATGCTGGAGGGAACGAATTTTTCCGCCCATGCAATCCAGCCGTTTCCGGCAAAAAGCAGGAGCGTGCCAACAAGGGTTGCAGTGAACCATTCGCGCCGCGTACCGACCGCGGCTCCGCGGGCTCGCGCCCATGTCCATAAGACGATGCCGGCGAACACGAACCGTGTGCCGATCATGAGGAACGGCGGAATGGACTCGATGGCATAGCGGATCACCAGGTACGTCGATCCCCAGATGAGATAAATGGCGGCGAAGGCAGCGACCATCAGGCCGCGTGAAGGCGGTTCAGGCAATTGTTCGCCACTCATCTCATCTCCTCCATCGGCGGGGCAATGCCGCCGTCGATCATTTTGAAATCGAGCCACGCCGCAACCCGGGCCGCATTCGGACCGAACCCGATGCCCCGATACACGTTCTCAATGGCGATGATGTTGATGACGCGCGGATTGATCCGCGCCCGATTGATGGCCGTTGCTGCTTTGTTCATTTTGGTTTTCATTGCCGCCTTTCGTCCACTGGCAACGGCAATCGGGCCACAAAAAAACCCACTGCCGTTACTCAGCAGTGGGTTTGGAAAATCGTTTGTTCTTTCGCTCTAGGTGATGTTCCTCCCGCCGCTGAATGCGCCCGCAATGACGGACGCACGCTGCCACGCATGTGACAGGACGTTCATCGGTTTAACGACGCAATATGTGGCGACAGTGGTCATCCGGCCCACTGTGTAATTGTAATCGACCCAATCGTCAATGTTGAAAGCGTGGCCATTCACAGCGCTCGATCCGCCAGATGAATCTCCAATACCTTTATGTGTCGATCGGCGTGGTCCGTCCAAAACTTGATCGCATGCCGACGAAAGATGTGAACGTCTATCAGGCGCCCGGACGAATCCATTTCCTCGTAATCCGAATACCGGCGAGGATTGGATTGGATTTTCTTGAGATGACCAATCAGGGCCTTTTGTTCCGCCCGCTTCAGCTTCTCAAGGTAATGGAAAACCTCGATATCAAGCAGGAGTCGAAAGATAATCGCACGCCTTACAGGCCAAGCTTTTGCTCTGCGTCCTCCAGCGAAATCCAGTTTTCAGGATTCTTGTCATCGACTTTCCCGGCCATTCGAGCGGCATGCCCGTCCCGATCTGCATCGTCCAGCGAAACCAGCAGCGCCATCAACCGACGGCGGGCTGCGCCGTTCAGCGTTTTGATCTCTTCGGTCAATGCTTCAAGGTTCATCGTCAGAATAATAAACGGTCCAAGCCATTCCGCGAGACTCGTAAAACCAGCAAACAATAATTAGCGTTTCCCATAAATTCTATCCTTCGCATCACCGCCGGACATGATGTAGGCGATCAGGTCGCGCACCTCGTCCGGGTTGCAGAGGTTCAGCAGACCCGCCGGCATCTGCGACGTGGCGACCGGCCTGATGCCTAGCACGTCCGCCCGCTTTACGGCGATGGCCTTGCTGTCCGCCTCGGCCGGATACACCTCAAGCGCGCCGCCGGTTTTCTCGACAACCAGTCCGACGAGTTTGCGACCGTCGCGCAGTTCCACTTCCGACGATCCATATTGATCGGATATCACCTTGCCCGGATCGAGGATGGACTCGACGACATAACCAGCATCGAACTTGTTCTTCACACTTGTCAAATCCGGACCGACATCGCCACCCAGTCCGGCGAAGCGATGGCAGTTGGCGCAGGCCAATCCGTGGAACAAACTTCGACCCTTCTCGAAGCTTGCCTTGTTGAATCCGCCGGCGGCGCGGCGTGCCTGATCCAGTGTCCATTCACGCGCCGGTCCCTTCGGCGGACGGATCGCAAAGGTGGGAACTGGATTGAAACTCTCACCCGTCAGGTCGGCGAGCTTCGCGCGCTCGTCGTTCGAGCAATTGCCGAGCGCCTCATCGCGCAGGTTTGTCAGGAAGCCGCTGAAGCTCGCGCCGCCCTGATGTTTCTTCGCGACGTCATTCAGGAATGCGAAGTAGCGCCGGCGTTGCTCGACCGTCCAGCCGCCCTTGAGGTTGCGCAGCATAAACGCGTAATTGATTTCCCGCACAGGGGGCGGGTTATCGTAGATGTTCTGGATGGCGCCGCCATAGCCGCGGTTGCGCTCGATGAGCCGGTTCCAGTCCGGCATCTCCGGTTCGCCGCGATTCTCGATCAGCGTCAACGTCTTCTCAACCACATCCGGCACGTTGAAATAAACAAACAACCGCACAATCTCCGTGTTCACGTCGCCGTCCTTGTTCGGGAATAGCGGACTGATCTGCGCGATTATCTTTTCGCTCAACGAGGCTTCAGGCTTGCCGGTGCGGATGGCAATCAACGCATACGCCCGCAATAGTCCGAGCTTCTGCGTGCGCGAAAGCTTCGCCGCGTCGAGTTTCAGCAATGGCCCGGTCAATATCGAGGTCAACTTGCCGGGTTCCTCGGGAATGGCCGCCGCATCCTTGCCCGTTCGTGCGGTTGCGCCGGCAATGCGTGTCTTGATCCACTCAGTGCTGCCCTTCGGCTTGTGACTCATGATAATCGGGTCTTGATGATCAGCCCGATACGTCCGGGCGGCGGCGATTGTGCCGGTAATCAAGGCCTGCGGATCATCCGTCCGCGACAGCTTCGCGAGAATCTCGCTCAACCGTTGATGCTCCACCGCCACCCGTGCCGCGTGGCGGATGAATCGATCCTCGCTGCCGAGATGCTTCCACGCAAAATCAAGCGCGTTGTTGCTCTGCTTTCCGTGATACGATTCCAGCTTCCGTCGCAACGCCCGCGCTTCGGCGTGTTTGTCTGGAGCGAAGGTGACGGGAGCAGTGACCGGTACCGTTGATTCCTTGCCGACATAGGTCACACGATACAGCGCGCTCTGCGCTCCGCGGCCGCCAACGGCGAAGTAAAACGCGCCGTCATCCCCGATGATCGCATCGGTGACCGGCAGCGGAATACCCGAGAGGAAATCTTCGCGTCGTCCCTTGTAGCCCGCACCGTTCGGTTCGAGGTGAATCGCGTAAATCGTACCGTACGTCCAGTCGAGCGCGTAGAGCGCGTCCTGATACTTCGCGGGAAATTCCGCACCGAGACCGGACGCGAATCCGGTGGGTGAACCGGGGCCGATATCGACGAGCGGCGGAAGGCTGTCCTCGTAATACGTCGGCCATTTGCCCGAGCCGCTGCGCCAACCGAAATCCGAACCACTTACGACATGGCAGATGCGCGTCGGGCGATACCACGGCATGCCCAGATCCCATTCCATGTCCGCGTCGTATGTGAACATGTCGCCGAAACGATTCAGTGCGATGTCGTACTGATTGCGATAACCGACACTGTAGATCTCGTAACTCTTTCCGTCCGGCGTCACGCGGCACACCCATCCGCCCGGCGCCAATCGGCCTCGCGCATGGCCCCGCGCATCCCATTGCCGCGGCAGCAGCAAATCCTCGTTCCAATTGCGCAGCGCGCGACTGCCCTGCGTCTCCGGCAGATTCGTGTGATTGCCGGCGTCCACGTATAGCGCCTTCTTGTCCTCGGTCAAAATCACCGCATGGTTCCCATGTTCGCCGCCGCCATTCGCGCCGGGCAACTGCTCGACCTTGTCGAGCTGGTCATCCCCGTTCGTGTCCGTCACGCGATACAGGCCGCGACCGCTCACGTGGACGTAGAGGCTGTCAAACGCCCACACCATTCCCTGCGCGCCCGAGAGATCGACCGGTAGCTTTTCAACCTTCACCTTTGGCTCCGCGCTTCCGCTCACGGAGATGCGAAACAGTCCTTTGCCGCCTTGATCAGAGGCAATCAATCGCCCTTTGTTGTCCTTGGTCAGCGCGACCCAGGATCCCTGTTCGTCTTTTGGAACGGTGTAAAGCAGTTCCGCCTTGAAGCCCGCGAGGATTTCAATGTCCTTCGGATCGAGCGGCGAACCACCGCTCTTGCGTCCGCCTCCACCGCCGGATTTGCCGGGAATGCCCCAGGGCCCATCCCCGAGTTTGCCTTTGATGCTCGGTGCACTCCATTTGGAATCGTCAAATGCCGCCATCCGCCAGTTGTCGGACACTTTGTCCGCCAGTTTCCACGAGGTGTCGGAGACCAGCCACGTTGTGGCGTCTTTACCGGCCGAAATCTCCAGCCGACACACGAACGCGGCTGCCCCGCTGGCATTCTGGCCGCGCACGGCGATGACGTTGCGGCCTTTCTTCAGCAGCTTCGCGACGTCTTTCTCGATGGGATACATCCAGTCCGGACTGGTGCCGGCGTCCTGGCCATTGATCCAGATCTGCGCCTTGTTGTCGCACGTGGTAAACAACTTCGCCGCTTTTGGCTGTGCCGCGAGTTCGAAAGATTTGCGAAAATAAACCACCTGTTGATCGCTGGCTGACTTCGTCCAGATCCACTGGGGGGTGGGCGCGGGCGCGGCCTGGCCGGTGGTCATCGAAATGGCTGTGAAGGCAGCCACGAGGAACGGAAACAATGCGGGATCGAGTCGTGATTTCATGAGACGGCCCGAAGCGTTATCCGAGCCGTCACGATTGGCAATGTTGAAGTGGGTGCAGTGAACGCGTGAGGCGTGGCGAGTAGCGCGAGCGTTATGGAGTGCGGTGGCAGCGCGAAGCGGCGACACCGCTTTCGGGCGTGCGAGTGGCAGTCAGTTGTTATGAACGCGTGGGTCGTGTCTGTTTCGGGTGGACGAGGGCAATCCTTTTTCTACGGATGAACCGGAACAGCGCCTTGTATACAGAGACGCAGCCGAGTAGAACCAATGGTGAAACCGGTTCAAAGACAAGTATGCCATAAACGTAAAGTCCCATTGCCAAACCTACGACAGCAAAACCAAGCGCTCGAATTGGACCATACCAGCCCCGCGTCGGCATTGCGCGGAAAGCTGAGTACAAGGCCTCGAAGAAAACCGCGAACCCAAGGGCGACCAAATAGGCTATCCAATGGTCCGCAAAGTGGACAAAAGGAGAAACCAACCGACGGCTCGAAGTGATGCCCTTTAACTCGTAGCCATCAAAAAA
Organism: uncultured Verrucomicrobiales bacterium; assembly: GCA_937893495.1. Taxonomy (GTDB): domain Bacteria; phylum Verrucomicrobiota; class Verrucomicrobiia; order Limisphaerales; family JAYPXF01; genus CALBIE01. Next base: position 7,781 of record CALBIE010000836.1, read on the forward strand.
CTCAACACGGCTGGCTACCGGAATCCAGGTGGTCGGAAAATGGTAAATCTCAACACCAGTCGGAACGTGCCGCACGATCGAATCGAATACGTATGGCGTCTTGGCTACTTCTGTCCCATCGGGCAACCGAAACTTGATCGAAACCGGGTCAGCAAAGAAAATACCGTCCACATAATGCCGCACTATGGAAATAGCTTCCCCATCCGATCTTTCGAAAGTGCCTGCCATGCGCTCGTAAGGCCGATGCGCCCACACCCTCAATGCCGAGAACAGAACGATACCCACCAAAACAGCGTTCGAAAGCGGCCTACGCGTAAGCAACCTCCTCCTTTCAGTGCGATATGAACTTGGCATTCCAGTGCGAGCGTAGGCGACTCGTGCCTTGGACAAGGACTGAAACTATTTGAATTACGTAGTTCCGGCAAGCTACCCGTTGGGATTCGCCCCGGTATCCAAAGCGGCATCAAGCTGCCGCACTCCAAATTTGGCGAGTCCATCCGACAGGTCATGGAGTGCTCCGGCTCGACGGAGCTTTGGATCGTGTCGCCATTCCAAACGACATGCGGATCGTCCGGAGATTAATCCGTCCAGCCAAGCCGGAACCATGCAATTGAAGTTGTAGGGGCGCAAACTTCAGTCCGCAGAAGCGCCCGCTTTTCCATGTCACCGGGATCCCACACAGTGTCATGTTTCAAAACCAATCTTCGAAATCCACGGAAGTCGATTAGAAAATCCACGTTTCTGCGGAATGAATTCCGCGCTCCATCTGCATCGTTCCAGCCACGATGTCCGCCGCCCGCCGCCGAGTGGCAGAACGTGAATAGCCGTGAGTGCTGCGGAGCAAACCCACGGGCTCGGGTGACATCATGTCAAGCCGCGTGGCGGCGGCACGCGTCCGTTCAAGTTTCGCTGCTACGCGGCGTGGGCAACGAGAATTCCATTTCCGAGGGTTGCACCCGGGGCTATTCATATTGCAGCGCTCCGCGCTTCCCGATGGCCTTCCCCCCGCGCCCTGGTAACCGCATCAACCAGGAATTGATATTCGTTCGCCCGGCGAAGAACCGCAGATTGTCGAACAGGGGGGGAGCTGAATGCCGAAGGACCAATACTGACAGCAGTCACCTCTTGAACTTGTTGCCGGGCTGGATAGGCTGGTCCATATGTCTCGGAATTTCGTGCAGGGCGTTGCCCTTGGATTGCTGTCGTTTTGGTCGTTTGCACTTTCCGCCGCCGAATCTTTCCCCGGCCTGCAACTCACGGACGGATTCAAGGCGTCGGTCTGGGCGGGCGACGCTCATACGAAAAATCCAGTCGCCATTTCGCTCGATGCCCAGGGCCGCCTCTACACGGTCGAGGCGCATCGCCGGTTGACGGGCGCATGGGGCGTCACGATGTCGCGCTGGTGGTCGATGGAGGATTACGCTGGCAAGACCCTTGCGGACCGCGAAGCCATGTATGCCCGGTGGGCGCACATCGTCCCGCCTGCAAAACTGACTCGCGCCGCTGACATCAGCCGACGAATCGTGGACAGCGATGGCGATGGGAAAGCTGATGAAGCGGCGGTGTTGAGCGAATTCAACGGACCGCTTGAGGGCAATGCCGCCGGCGTGCTCGTGACTGGCGACTCCCTGTTCATCGCCAATGCGCCATCCCTCTGGCGATTGGAACTCGATCCGGTATCCGGTCGGGTCAAGTCACGCGAAGCGCTGCTGACCGGATTCGGCGTGCGCGTTGGCGTTTACGGACACGATTTGCACGGACTCACCATGGGGCCGGATGGACGGTTGTATTTCAGTATTGGCGATCGCGGATTCGATGTCGTGAGCAAGGAGGGCAGACGATTCTTTACGGCGACCCGTGGCGCGGTGTTCCGCTGTTTTCCGGATGGCACCGGGTTCGAGGTGTTTCACATCGGCCTGCGCAATCCGCAAGGTCTGGCGTTCAATCAGTTTGGCGATCTGTTTACCGTGGACAACGACATGGGCGGCGTGGACAAAAGCCGCGTCGTGCACGTGATTGAAGGCGGCGACTCGGGATGGGACGCCACGTATCAACTCACGCGCAATTTCCGGGAGGAGACGCAACGCCACGATCACACCGAGCCACCGTGGTTCACCGAAAACCTTTGGAAGACCCGACATGCCGGACAACCAAGTTGGCTGCATCCCCCGATTGCGCACCTGACTGCGGGTCCCAGCGGATTGGAGTTCTATCCGGGGACGGGATTTCCGTCGGCATTGGACAACGCATTTCTCATCTGTGATTTCAAAGGCACTTCAAGCCGGAGCGGCATCTACTCGTTCAAGGTCGCACAGGACGGCGCTGGATATCGGATGGCGGAAACGAATGTCTTCGCCTGGGGAATCCTGCCGGCCGACATCAAATTCGGATACGACGGCCGGCTGTATGTCGCGGACTGGATTGGCGGCTGGGGCGGCGAGGGAGGCAAACGACGAATCGTGCGACTTGAACATCCGGCATCCGGGAGCACGGATGCACGCGAGGTTGCGACGATGTTCAAAAGCGGATTCAGGGACGTTTCCACCAAGAAACTGCTCGCGTTGCTCTCGCATCCAGATCAACGAATCCGCTTCGCCGCCCAATTCGAGCTGGCACGACGCCGAGTGACGGATGCGTTGATAGCGAATGCGAACAACGCGAAGTCGCAGCTTGCGCGCCTACACAGCATCTGGGGATTGTGGCAACTCGGACTCGGGAAACGGTTGCCGCCCAGCAAGATAACGCAAGTGCGCCAACTAATTCATCACGACGACAGCGAGACCCGCGCTCAAGCCGCGAAAGTGTTAGGGGAGATTGGCGGGAGTGAAAGCGCTGACGATGTAATCAAACTGCTTCAGGATGATTCGCCGCGGGTCCGCTATTTCGCCGCCGTGGCGATCGCCAGAATTCGAGGTGACGCGGCCGTGCCGGCCGTCGTCGAAATGCTGCGATCGAATGCGGACAAGGATGTATCGCTTCGAAATGCCGGAGTGTTGGCGTTATCGAACTCCGCCTCGGCATCCCAGTTAGGGAAGTTGAAGGAAAGCCCATCTGACGCCGTTCGACGAGCCGCAGTTCTCGCATTGCGTCGAAAGAGAGACCCCGGCATTGAGGTGTTTCTTGCTGACCCGAACCCGGGAATCGTGTGGGAAACGATTCGCGCCATTCACGACCTCCCCATTATCGGAGCATGGAGCGCGTTGGAGTCGCTCACTGAGTCTGACTTGTTCACAAATCCGATGACTCCGTTTCCAATCGTTCATCGCGTGCTGAATGCCAACTTCCGCTCCGGCAAGAAAGTCAACGCAAGCAGACTGGCAATGATCGCAGCAAATCGTGATTCGGCCACGCCGATTCGTCTCGAAGCCTTGCGATGCCTTGAACGATGGAACTCCCCTTCCCCGTTTGATCGTGTGACGTGGCATCATCGACCGATTACCAATCACCGTGAAACAAATATTGCCCCCTTCATCCAGAAGGAAGTGCTGCAAATCTTCAACACTGAGAATCGCGCTGACGGCGACAAATCATTGTTGCAAACGGCCACTGGATTGATTGTTCAGTTCGATCTCGCCGACGGCAACTTGATGAGGCGACTGATGCTGGACACAAAACTGGACGAAGCGGCCCGCCGGGCGTTCTTTGAAAAACTCAAACTACAAGCGAATGACGATTTTGCAGCGGCTTGCCTCAAACTTCTCGCCCAGGGGCAATCACCCATTCAAATAGAAGCGGCGTTCTATCTCCTGAATAAAGGGCACGGAGTCGCTCGGAATGCGATCGAACTCGCGCTCAAACACGGTACAACCAACGAAAAAAGCCGAGCTATCAAACTCCTGGGCGAATCGACGAATTCCATCGCAACCGCATTGCTTGGCGACGGTATTCGGGTTCAGTCAAAATCAAAATCCATCGAGCCGCAGGCTTTGGATTGGTGGCGCGCCGGTAAGCAAACAGGCGATGCATCCGTGCGAGCTATGATAGACGGATGGGATGAATTGCTGACTGAGAACCGGGCTACGCTCAAACAGTTCGCATTGGCATCAAATGGAGGAGATGCGAACAACGGCAAGCGACTTTTCAACACCCACGCCGTTCAGTGTGTGCGTTGTCATGTGATCAAAGGCTTCGGCGGTGACGCCGGACCGGAGTTGACCCATATCGGACGGACGCTGAAGCGTGACGAGATTGTCGTTTCACTGATTGAACCCTCAGCGAGAATCGCGGAAGGATTCGGCACGTTTGAATTTGAACTGAAAGGTGGCGAACCGGTCGCAGGATTCTTAAAATCTGAAAATGGAGACTCCGTAAACCTCCAGACCATGGATGGGCGGCTAGTCTCACTTGACAAGAAGCAAATCATTCGTCGATCCAACCCGACTTCCGCCATGCCAACGATGAGGGATGTATTGAACCTTGCCGAAATCCGCGACCTGGCGGCCTACCTCTCCGGCCTGAAATAGAAAAAGCCGACCGCACCAGCGGCCGGCTTCGAAATCGTTATGGCATCGACCTACTTGGCATCGACCGCGTCCGTCGCATCCTCAACCACTTCTCCTGCGTCCGCTAATTCCAGCGTGGCCGGACCTTCGTCGATCTTCGCATTCAACTGCAGGAAATCGAGCACCTTGCCGACGAGAATCTGCTCGTGAATTTCACCGAAACCGTTTCGTTCCTCGAGTTGCTTTACGAGTTTCTGTATGGGCATCTGATACTGCTGAGCCATTAGAGACACGCGCTGGGCGACTTCCTGTTGCTCAACCTTGATGTTTTCTTTTTCCCCGATGCGAGACAGGAGGTACTGCGCTTTCACACGATCCTTCGCGCTGTTGTTGGCGGCCGAAAATATTTCATCCTTCTGCTTCTCAATGATGTCCTTGTTGATGCCACGCTTCTGGTTTTCCTGAACTATGTCGTAAACCACATTGCGCGTCTCCTGCAGCACGATCGACTCAGGCAACTCGAACTTCACTTTGTCCATGATCTGTTTCACGATTTCGTCGCGTACTGCCCGGTTCTGCTTGAACTTGATGTCGGCTTCGAGATCTCGCCGAATGCCCTCAGTCAGTTGCTCGAGACTCTCAGCACCGAACGACTTGGCGAGTTCCTCATTCACTTCCGGCAGAATGCGTTCCTTGACCTGCACCAGCTCGACTTCGTAGGTGCCCTTTTTTCCGGCCAATTCCGGGGTCACAAATTCTGCGGGAAAATCCACTTCCACAGTTCTTTTGTCACCCGTCTTCATGCCGATAATCTGATCGGCGAATCCGGGAATAAACTGATCGGACTCGGCGCGAATCCAGAAGTTCTTTTGCTCGGTCAAGCCACGAGCGGTCGGAGCAAGCTCGGTGAGCGGCTTGCCATCGCAGGTGCCAGTGTAATTCACGACGCCAATCTGGCCTCGCTGCAGCTCGTGCTCGACATCGTTGTAGTCCACGCGTTGCTCGCGAAGCGTGTTGATCGCCTTATCAACATCCTCGTCGCTGATGACTTTGCTCGCGCGATTAATCTCGAGTCCCTTGTAATCCGGCAGTTCAAAATCCGGCTGAGTCTCCACGGTAGCGGCAAATTGCAGCGCCTGATCACGGCCAAACTGAAGCTCTTCAATGTCCGGATAAACGGCGGCCTTGAGTTTCTCCTGCTCCATCGCCTGGCGATAAGCGTCGGGAATCAGCTTGCGCTTTACCTCCTCCTCGATGCGAGTGCCGTAATTCTTCTCAACCACGGCGCGGGGTGCTTTTCCGGGCCGAAAGCCCGGCAAATTCGCATGCTTCATGAACTCACGGGTGATGTTCTCAAAGCTCGAGTTGACGTCTTCGGTCGCGACCTCGATGCGAAGAAGTTTCTTGCAGGGGGCCAGATTTTCAACGGATACAGTTACGTTCATACTTAACAAATCTCAGAAAACAGTGCCGTTATGGCACTAGTTCTCGATTAAAAGAGCCGCACAGGCTAGGAAGGAAGAAAATCAGCGTCAAGCCCGGGCCGCGATTATTTGGGCGGCAGACCGGGTTTGACGGAAGGGGAATTGGTCAGATTGACTGACGTAACACTGTTGGTGGCGTTGGATTGCAATTGTTTACGAATCTCCTTTTTGCTGGGTCCATTAGTCATACCGCTGGACTTTTTCTTCTTCTTCTTTGGCTCCTTTTTAGCTCCCTTCCCCGATCCCTTGACAGTTTGCCCTGCGATTTTTGGGTTTTTCTTTGGACTACTGATTTCTGAGTCAAAGATTGCCTGCTGCTCGAGACTGAGTTGAGCACGAATCTGCCCACGTACGTGAAGCACCTCATCGTGCAGCACCTTGGCCACCGGTTCCCAGAGCGGCTTGGTCCGTTCGTTACTGGTCCGAAGAATTCCGGCGATACTGTCATGCTGATCGGGGGTCAGCTTTAGCTGGCTATCAAGCTTGCGTAGAAACTCCGCCCGTTGAATCTGGTTAAACTTGAGTGGAGGTGCGGGGCGAGCTGTCTTGGGTGGGACAAACAACCGCGAAAGAAAGCTGCCAGTTACGACGCCGCTTCCGTAAATCAAAATTGTCGCTAGAATGACTTTCCAGTAATTCACCAGACTTCCGAGAAGAAACTGCCCGAGTAAATCACGCTATTCTCGAAAGACAAAGAAAGATTCCCCGGTGGCGCCTTCGGTCCGGAAAAGCTGGCAATTCCGGCAACGAGACAGGCGGCCGCCATGCAAGGTGCCACCGCTTTCCAAAGTGCCCTGGACCAAAAAGTCAGCGGATCAACGGCCTTTTCCACTTTCAATCGGGCCATAATCCTCTTTTCAAAAGCATATGGCACCCGCTCCGAAACCGGTTGGTGACGGGCCGATTCAAACAATCGGTCGATTATTTTTTCCAAATCCATAACGGTCCAAAAGACGGGGCGACAATTACCAAAGTTACAAAAACTTGTCCCTCGCCATGTGAGAAAGCACCTTGCGCATTTGGTTTCGGGCTCGAAATGCCCGGACTTTGACCTTGGCGACCGACCACCCGGTCAATTCGGCCACCTCTTTCATGGAGCGCTCCTCAATTTCGAGCAGTGTTATCACCATCCGGGCATCGGCAGGCAAGCGCTCCAGAATCCGGTTTAGTAACGTCTGTGTGGCGGCAGAATCGTCATTCTTACTCCCATCCGGCCCAACCGCAAATCGTTCCAGCCAGTCGCCTTCCTCATCGGTCAGATCCGCCAGAGGGGTTTCGCGGTTGCGTTGATGTGAGCGGAGAAAATCGTAACAAGTCCGCACAGCCAACCGCATCAACCAATGCTCAAAAGGCGCGTCGCCTCGGAACGTGCTCAGTTTTTGATACGATTTAAGGAAAACCTCTTGAACAATGTCCTCAATCTCATCTTCCCTCCGCGCATACCGACGGGCAGTGCCAAAAACACGTGGCTGATACCGCACGATCAACTCTTCGAACAATTCCGTCTCACCGTTCAAAACGGCGTGGATGATTTCAGAGTCGGTGCGGTCCATCGCGGTCGTCTCTTTGTAGGTCCGAACAAAAGAAAACGCCACTGCTGTTTACAGTGGCGTTGATCGACCGAGGAACGGCTCAGACTCTGATAATCGAGATTATTTATCAAACTCAGGGCGTCGGGGTTTTTCCTTCCCGGCGCCGTCTTTGGCAGGAGTCCGCGAACGGCTTTTCTCCCGCTCGCCTTCTTGTCCGCGGCCACGAAAGCCGTCTCCGTCGCCAGGGCGATTGCCGCCCCCTTCACGAGCACCGGGGCCGCCTGGCCCACCGCGAAAGCCACCGAATAAAACTCCCGAGATTTGTTTCAACACCTCATCGGAAACACCTTTTTCCTTTAACTTTGCAAATGCCCGGGCGCGGCTAATCGTCACTTCTGCTTCGAGTTCAGCCTTGGCCAACACCTTGGCCCGAATTGCCTTCTCATCCACCTTGCCAGAAGTAATGAGTTCACTCAGCTCACGCTGTACTTCGCCCATCTTTCGCATTGAATCACCACCGTTTTCACGCATGGCGGAAAATACTTCGCGCATGGCTTCACGCGCTTCCTCGCTCAAGTTCTGGAATCCTCCACCAGGACCACCTTGCGGCCGACCGCGAAATCCTTCCGGTCGTTGCTCGCCAACGTCACCCGGCCGTTGCTCTCCACGTCGCTGTTCGCCACGACGTTGATCTCCGCGAGGCTCGCCTTCTTTTGGTTCCGCTGCGGGAAGACTGCCTGCCATCACGATGCTGACAACCACCCAAACGACGGCTTTTAACGACTGCTTATAGATTGATTTCATCTTCATATTCCTACGGGTTTTGACATTCACTAATTCACCGCCGCGACAAGTAAGCCCGATCGACGATGAGCATTGGTTAATAGAGACGGCGAGTCGGCCATGCGGTTACAGAGGACTTTTGGGGGAGTTTTGCGATTCCCGCATTAACGTCGATCGAGTAAACTGAGTCCATGCCTGTCTTTCTGGAATGCCAGCGATGCACCGCCTGTTGCCGGTGGCCCGGGCAAGTCAAAGTTTCGGACGACGAAATGGCACGAATAGCGTGTTTTCTCAATCTGACCGAAGAGGAATTCGTCCACCAATTCATGCGCTTGAGATCCGACCGGAAAGGACTCGTGCTGGCTGATAAGCCAAATGGCGAATGTGTGTTTCTCGACGGCAAAAATTGTCGTGTCCAACCCGTAAAGCCCCAGCAATGTCGAGATTTCCCCAATCTTTGGAACTTACCCGGGGTTGAAAAGGTCTGCCAGGCGATCCCCCGTGAAATAAGCGCGACTGAATTCCGCGAACGAATCGAGACTGCAACCGGTATGCTTCCAAATGAACCGATTACTCCCTCGTAATGCCCAGCGCCTGCTCGAAGGCTTCGGTAAAGGCGCGCATGTCCTTCATAATCTTATCTGGTTGAGCCGCAATGTTTGCCGCCATTCGCTCGACAGATTCGGGCTTGCGTTTGATTAACTCGACCGCCGCGACGATCAGGGAAAGGTGGTTATTGATGTCATGGCGAGTATCGGCGAACCGGGAATTCAAGGCTTCGATTTGCTCCGGGGAGAGCGTGACCGGGTTTAAAGGGGTCGCCATGAGAGGAAATCCTGCGTTTATTTTGAACAAAAGCAAGCCCGATTGAGTCGTTTAAATTCGCTATTATTGCCGATTGACAGGCAAACGGGGCACAACTAGTCTCTGAGCCCCGTAAGAAAAAACGGTGTGTCGGTATGCAAGAATTTGGGCCTGAGAGCCCCGGGAAGGAAGTGAAATAACGTGACTGAAATAAAGATTAAAAAAGGCGAATCGGTGGAAAAAGCGCTCAGGCGGCTGAAAAAGAAGCTGGATCGTGAGGGTGTGCTCAAAGAAGTGCGTAACCACCGTCGGTATGAAAAGCCGAGTGAGAAAAAGCGCCGGAAGATGAAAGTCGCGCGCTTCTCAGCGATGCTTAAAGAGCGCTACGCGGATTTGTAAGCCGTTTCGACGGCACAGCCGGCGCGGGATAAATCCCCGCTCCGGCTTTTTTTGTCACTACCCGGGTTCCAGACCTGGAAAGTTATCGTTAAATGTATTCGTTTTCTACTTGTTGGAACTCCCATCGGCACACTGACGGTCGCGCCATGCTCCGCGAGATTCGCGATCTCGGATTTGAATATGCCGAATTGAGCCACGGGATCCGGGTAAGCCTCGTTCCCGGGATCCTCGACGCAGTTGACGCGGGAGAGATCAAAATATCCACTCTCCACAATTTCTGTCCCCTTCCCCTCGGTGTGAATCACGCTGCGCCCAATATTTACCAATTCACTTCATCCAGCCGCCGTGAGCGGGCCAATGCTCTCAAATACACCTACAAAACTATCGAATTCGCCAAACGTGTCGGCGCAAAGTTAATCGTCCTGCACATGGGCAGTATGGACATCAAGAATTTCACCGACGCCCTCCTTGAACTGATTGAAGAAGGTCATCAGGACTCGGATAAGTTTCAAAAGCTGGTAATGAAAGCCGTGGACAAGCAGGAAAAATACAAAACGAAGCCCATGGAATTGACCGGTCAGGCGCTTGGAGAAATTGCCAAAGTCGCTGCCGAAAACGGATTACTGCTGGGTGTCGAGAATCGTGAATCTCTCGAGGAAATCCCCCTGGACGGCGAGATGAGCCTGTTCCTCGAAGATTTTCCGGCTGAAACCGTTCGTTACTGGCATGATTGCGGACATGGCCAGATCAAAGAGAACCTCGGATTTATCGCCCACTCAATGCATGTGGAAAACCTGGCCGACCGTCTCGGGGGATTCCACCTCCACGACGTGGCATTTCCTGGTAAGGACCACCAGCCGCCGGGGAAAGGCATGATCGATTTCGCCGCGCTCAAACCATTCGTGAAACCTGAACACATCAAGGTGTTCGAGATGAGCCCCGGCCTGTCGTCGGCCAGAGTGAAGGAAGGTATTGAACATTTGCAGTCGATCTGGGGAACCGAGTAAGTCGCTCGATTGCGGAGATACTGTCGGATTCATTTTTCCGCAATTCTCAGGTATTCCTCTCAAATAGTTTAAACGAGATGGAATCCAGAAACGCTCAACCCGGAAAAAAGCTCACAGGGACATTGGTTCGCCTGGCCTTCTGCGGACTGTTGTTGGCATGGATCTTTCAGGCCATTTTCTGGAGTGAGGGAAAGCGGGCCTGGGAGGCCAACGGCAACCAACCTGACTGGGAAGAACTCAGCCGGGAACAACGACTGAAGGTCTCCTGGCAGTACGGCCCAAAGGAATTATGGGGAACCATCTCGTTGATCAAGCCGGTCCCGCTCTTGCTTTCGCTGGTCGCCATGGGATCAACCATTCTGCTTGGCGTCGTTCGCTGGCGCATGGTTCTGGGAGTGCATGGGCTGAACCTCTCCTTCGGACGCACCATGGAGATTTCCATCGTCGCACACTTCTTTAATTCTTTTCTACTGGGAGCCACCGGCGGTGATCTGATTAAGGCCTATTACGCCGCTCGTGAAACCCATCACAAGAAAGCCGAAGCCATCGGCACCGTTTTCGTCGATCGGATTATCGGACTGTTCGCCCTGCTCATATTCACTTGTGGCATGATGATCCTCAACCTGCCACTACTCCGCGAAAATCCACTTTTTGCGAAACTGGCCTGGGTAATCGTGGCCATGACACTCGGAGCTTCGGTCGTCGTATTCCTCGCGTTTCGAGGCGGCGTCTCACGCGGATTCCCTCAGGCTCGCGAATGGCTCCGACGCCTGCCAAAAGGTGACTTCCTCGAACGCCTGCGCGATTCCTTTCGACCGTTCGGACATGACAAAGCGTTTCTCACGAAAAGTTTTGGCATCTCCATGCTGATCTGGGTGGTATGCGTCATTCATGTCGAGACGCTTGCCTGGGGCCTGGGCATGAAAGTCACGACGCTCCATCTCTTTGTCATCGTTCCGATGATTACCTGCTTCGTTGTGCTACCCATCACGCCCAGTGGACTCGGCATTCGCGAGAACGGCTTCGTCTTCCTGCTGGCCGTTCCACAAATCGGCGAAGACCACACAACTGCTTTATCGCTCTCCCTGTTATGTTACGCGGGAAGCCTGTTCTGGAGCCTGGTCGGGGGCGTCGTGTATGCAACCTTTCGTCAGAAACATCATCTCGAAGAAATCACTCACGAGCCTCCCGACGAGAATCAAAAAGGCGGGAGCTAACGCTCGTTGCCAGAATCCCTTCGGCGACACAGCGCGAGCCCGGGTTGCCTACTTTTCGTCCATTTCGATTTCACCGGCCCATTCCGGATTATCGGGTCTGATGCGATATTGTTTGATCGTTGTCAAATAGTACTCGGCTGCCTGGTCACCAGGGTTGAGCGCCAGTGTCCGGTGAAAACATTCGACCGCCGCGTCCCAGTTGGATTTCTGAAACTCGCGAATGCCGTCCACAAATGGACCGACCCAGTCGGGCATCACGGGGAGGTCCACCCGGGCAGCGAGAATTTCGGCCACCCCAATCACCCGGTCACTGCCTTTGGGTCGAATGTCACCCAAGGGTCGCACAACAAACTCATCGTTGGTCCGCGCCAGCAGATCCACCGAGGCGATGATCGATGTGCCGAAGTATTTGTTCAACCCCTCGAGTCGCGATGCAATATTTACATCGTTGCCAATAGCGGTGTATTCGAAACGTTCCCGACTGCCGCAATTGCCCACGTACGCATTTCCCATGTGAACGCCGATGCGCGTTGCAAAGGCGGACTGCTGATTGCTCGCGACAAGTTTCTCCAGCCTGTCACGCATGTGCAAGGCGGCCCGCAATGCCCGGGCCGCATGATCGGCCTGTGGTTCGGGCGCATTCCAAATCGCAAAAATCGCATCGCCGATGAACTTCAGAACGGTCCCGTCCGTCGCGTGAATGCAGGGCACCATTTCTTCAAAATAGCGGTTCAGATTTTCAAACAATTCAGGTGGCGCTGTCCGATCGGCGATGGTGGTGAATCCCGCTATGTCGGTGAACAGGAAGCTGACCTCCATTTTTTCGCCGTAGGGTTTCAACAGGTTGGCATGCAACCGCCACTGACGTGCACGACTGCGGGGCATGTGAAAACCCAGGGTATGTTCGAGAATCTCCGATTCCAAATGCGAGCGAACTGCATTCACGCCCTGAGCCCAGCACCAGGCGACGAAGACCTGTATCGCGGGAATGGGCCACGCAAACCACATCTGCTGGTGGCGAAACAACCACCAGTCTCCGCCAACCACCACGACCAGCCCCAGCACGGCGCCGATAAGTGAGCCCAATGGTTTGAACGCGCTCAATCCCAGGCCGGCAATCAGTCCCACCACCACCACCAGAAACAGTTCCAATCGATTGGGCAGTCGGGTTATCCAGTCACGGCGCAGCAGATTGAGGATGCAGGTCGCATGAATCTCCGTTCCGGGCGAGAGGACCGGTTCGAGTTCTTCGTCGTCACCGACCTGCTTGCTACCTGCGAAAGCGGAGAACACGGTTCCGAAGGTATCCTTGCCGGCATTCATCAAACCGGTGTTCTGGCGCCCGCCGATCATCACGATCTTGTCCCGGAAGAATTCATCCGGAGCGCCCTCTTCGTCCAGGACGCGATAGTAGCTGATGCTCGGCAGATCGAGCGGGCCGGTGTAATAGTTGATCCACTGGCGACCGACTTCCGCGGTCGATTCATCCGGCAACACCGCACCCAGGCTCTCCGCGGTTTTCCAGGCCAGCGAAGGATAGCGCCCCAACTGGTTATCCCCGATGAACCAGATATGCTTGCGGATTTTCGAATCCTCGTCCGGAAAAAACTGGGAAGCCCCCCAACCGGCCGAATTCGTCAGGAAGAGTTCACACGGCATGATGACCTGATCAATATCGAGCCCAAACGCGATTTCGCCGGCAAGAACGACCTTGCCATTACGCGCGATCGATTCGGCGAACAACCTGTCTCTTTCCCGTCCGTCTGCTGAACCATCGTCTGCCACGTCGAAAATAATGTCGAACACGACCGCCTTCGCACCCGCCCGGGTCATCCGATCCACCAGCTTTGCGTGAATCGACCTATCCCATCGATCAGCCGGATCCTGGTTCAAATTCGCGTAAGACACGTCATCAAGATAAACGAGTACTACGTCATCTGGACGACTCAGGTCCCGAAGCGCGAATTGGGCATCGTACCCGAAGTGAACCAGCCCCACCCCCCATCGCCACTGCTCCAATACGACGCCAAGGACGATCGCAAAGGTTGCGCCCAGCCGGCCACCGACCGTAAACAGTTTGCGATGCCCGAGTTTCCAGCGGGCAAACTGCCTCAGGGCACGTGTCGATTCCTCTCCAGCCGTATTTTCGGATTTTCGGAATCGGCGGGTGATGGACATGAGACGTGTGGGTTAAAAACTGAACCGGAATCTCATCGCCATTGTTCGTTCGCGTGGCAGCTCGGCATGAAGGTTCAACGGATTCAGGCGATAGTCGCGATCCGTCAGATTCAACAATCCGACCTGCAAGGAAGCGCGGCGATTGCGGAAACGATAACCACCAAACAGGTTCATCTGCCAGAACGAATCGCCCGGTTGCGCGGGAGCAAATCCGCGGTTGGACTGGTCGTTCCAGTTCGCCTCACCGCGCGCGAACCAGCCCGAAGGATGATTAAACACGGCAAAAAAACCCAACTGCTGAATCGTCGATGACGTCTGCGCATCTGCGGCAGGCGTGACGCTCGTCGAAATCTCCGGCAACCGATCACTCAAGTCTGCCACGCTCATCCGGTACCTGGCGCCCGCGACCCAATGCTCGCCAAACAGATGGTGCAGCGAGGCCGAAAGTGTCTTTTCCTGAAACCCGAGCACTTCGCGCGTAATCCCAGTCCCGCCAGTGAACGGCAGCACCGTCAATTGATCAAAGGTGCCGAGGTCGCGCTCGACCACCGAATGAAGGAGTTCACCGGCGATCCCAACGTAGGTTTTCGATCCAAGTCTCTGATCCCACGCGAGCCCCCAAGTTTCAAACTCCGGCGCGATTTGAGGCCCCACCACCGACTCCGGTATCAGGCTGCGAAAGGATTGGGCAAATCCCGCGATCTGACTCGCCTCCAACCGCGTACTGTGCTCGAAGCTCGCACCACCAAGCGAGCGCGTGTAACTGCCACGCACTGCCGTATTCGACAACGGCGTCCAGATGATTCCCGCCTTAGGCGACAATTGTGAACGATTTTCCTGCCCGGGCTGAACGGGTGTTCGCCGAAAATTGCGCGGAAAATCCAGATGGTCATACACGAGCCCGGCGGTCAGGAGCAGCGATTCGACGACGCGCCAATTGTGATAGCCATAAACACTCGTCCGCTCAAAATCGGTGGCAATCGACTGCGCTGTAGCCACCGTCGTGAGCGTAAACGGCAGGGTCGTCGTCGTTGTCGTGCCCAGCGGCACGGCGCTCGAAACGCCGGATGATTCCGACACATCGAACCCACCCGTCTGATAGCGCGCTCCAAACGTCAGGCTGTGTGATTCCCCCTGCAGAATCTGCTGTGCTTCCACGGTGTAAATCTCCTGTTCAAGACCATAATCGATGGGGGCAACGGGCAGTGCCGGCGTGGCAATCGAAACAATGGCTCCAACCCCGTTTCGCCCGACAAACAGCAGTGGCGAAGCCGAATCGGTCACATGTAATGTATCGATCAATCGTCCCGCCAAGAGAAGCGTGTGCGAACCCGGGTGCCATTCGTGATGCAATCCGGCCAACAGCAACGGCTCCTGTCGCTCAGCTGTCCGCAACGTCGCCGAGGCACCGGATGGATCGTATCGCTGCGACCGATCTCCGGACTGCGTGTCCAACCAGGCGCTCTGCAGATAAATCGTGTCCGACGGCGTCGCCTGCAATTTCAACTGGGCGCTCTGCTGAAAGAGCGACAGGTCATTGTTGATGCGCGTGCCGTTGTCCGATCGGTAGGCGGCGTCCAGCGAGAAGCTCATCCGTCGCGTGTTCCCGAACACCGCACCGCTTTGCAGCCATTCGCCGCGGCTGAGGTATTCGGTATCCGATATAATGCCCAATCGATTACGCTCGAAGAAGCGCGAGTATTCCTGCTGCGATATCGTGCGGGACAGAATACCCGCACCGACAGGCGCGAGGAGGTTAGCGAGCAGATATTCGCTCACGGTTGCCGTCTCAAATCGAAGGTTCACCGAGCGCGGATCGAAACTGTCGGCAAGAAACAGATGCGCTGAATAGTTTGCCGGGTCGTCCTGCGCCGCCCTCGCCGCTTCGCGGGCCGCGACGTCCTCCATCCCCGCGTCGCGAAAGACGTTCGCGAGATTTGCGCTGCGCACAGCGCGATCCTGATCCAGCAGAAACCGCGAGCGATAGAGAGCCCGGTTGTCATTGAGCTTCTTTGATTCCTCCAACTCCTTGATGGACTCGTTGATGCGTCCTTCCTGCCAATTGAGCAGCGCGGAATAAAGCCACGGGGTCGGATCAGCCGCGTCCATTTTACGCCCGAGATTGAACTCCTTGTGCGCCAGTTGCGATTCGCCCTGCCGATGCCACGCCTTGCCAAGATAACTGCGCAGCAACGCCCGGTTCGGCTCCATCGCCGAGGCAACCTGCAAATCTTCCCGGCCGCTTTCGATTTCCCCGGCGCGAATCTTCATCAGTCCACGGCCCAGCCAGCCGTTGGCCAGCGCGGGATCGAGTTCGATCGCGCGTTCAAACGAGTCCATCGCGGAACTCGTTCCAACAGTACCCAGCGACGATCCTCCCGTTCGAGCAGCCTGCGCAAACCCAAGAACTGCATAGGCCTGCGCATTGCTCGGTGAATGCGACAATGCATTGCGAATGGCCAGCTCGGTTGCCATGGCTCGACCAAAGGAGAATTCCAACTCGGCCACCCGCGCCCAGGC
>CALBIE010000837.1 GCA_937893495.1 uncultured Verrucomicrobiales bacterium
TGCTGGGTGTTCACCAAAGCCCAGATGACGCTGCCCCGGGCCTGTTTCGGATTGGATTCGTACTCGCGAAGGAGACGCTTCGTCTCAGCTTCGGTGGGTTGGCGGGTCAGCATCAACTGATACAAAACGCCAATTTCCTCCCGCGGCGTTTTGCATTTTGCCAATGCCTGCCCGAGAACGGAATAGGGGTGCTTGAGCATGTCGGCGATGTTGCCGTTCATCAGGCTCAGGGCCTGGGGAACCGAAGCCGCGTCGTTGGCATTCTCGATCAACTCACGATCCGATTGGCCGAACTCCCTCAGGAAATGGCCGCGCGGTGCCGGGGTGGGCAGTTCGGAGGCCCGCATCATGTTTCCGGCCGTCCGATTCCAGGTAGAGGCATTCTGCTGCTGTTCACGAGCCCAGTTTTTCTGTTCCTGCCGTGAAAGCCCTTCAGGCATTTCCTCGCGGACTCGGGGCAACGACGTGCGGACGTAGCGCTCGCCTTCTCCCGCCATTCCGGCACCCGCCATCAAGGCATCCATGTTTTGACTCCGACCATCGGCACCCTGATATGCCACCTGGGAAATCTTCTTCCGCATGTCACCCGTGAGGGACCGAAGTTCGCGGGAAAGTTTGCGGGCGAGTTCCTCGTCCTCATCCTGCCGGGCCTTGAGGAATTTCTCCCTCAGCACCTCCTGATCGGCGTAGCTCGCCTTCACTTCAACGGAAAGTTTTTCGACCATCTTCTTGAACTCTTCCGGTGTGCGACCCTCAAGGGCCTCGTAGATTTTCCGATCCTTGTCGATGGCCTGAAGTTCGCGACCCAACGTGGGTTGAAAATGATCCGGGTCCGGAATGACCAGGGTGGCAAGTGAATCCCAAATCTGCTCGGCTGACATGCGTTGCAGCGCCGGGCCGGGGAAATAGAACGGTTCGCCGGGGTTGACTTCCCCCGCGTGCGATTCACGTTGCCAGGCCTTCGTCTTGAAAAGCATCGCCAGAAAGGCCTTCATGTCGAAATTGAAGGCCTTCATGGATTTCTCAAGGTATTCCATGAGTTCCGGATTGTACGGTGTGGTGTTGTCGGTGAACTGATCGACCGGCTCCACGAGGCCGACGCCAAAGGCCTTCTTCCAGAGCCGGTTGGCGATCACCTTGGCGAACCGCGGGTTGTCCTTCCCGGTCATCCAATCGGCGTAGGCCTTGAGATAGCCGGCTTCGAGGTCTTTCTGGCTTATCCCTTCGCCAAACATCGCCTTGGGCTGGATCTCGTCGTTCGGTTTGGCGTCCTTGTACTGGTAGTCGTGCGGAAGCCGGGAGTTGCGATCGTTCACGCCCATCGATGCGTAACGAAGCGGATTGTAGATGTCATTGATCAACTGGCCGACCAGGCGGTTGGACCGGTCGTACTTCTGCATGGCGGCCATGACCTTCTTGTTGATGGCCTTGTATTCCTCAACCGTCTTGATGCCGCCCCTACGCTGCACGTTGCGTCGATCATCGCTTGCAAAAAGCTTTTCAATATCGCTGTCCCGGCGCGCTGGATAGAATCCCTTGATGCCGGAAACTTCCTCGGCAATCTGGCGCGTCTTCTCGCGCCGTTCATCGTTCATGGACTGGCGGACCAGACTGCTGGCTCCACTCCGGTTGTATCCCGCACGGACGCCGTAGGTGAATGAAGCCATCTCGAAGAACTCCGTCTGCTTCCACTTGTCGAACGGATGATCATGGCATTGGGCGCATTCCAACCGGGTGCCAAGGAAGATACGGACCGTGTTCGCCATGTTGTCCAACGGCATCCCGCGGTCGCGATGGTAGTAACCAGTGGCGCCATTCTCCCAGACGTTGCCCTCGGCGGAAACCATTTCGGCGACCATCTGGCTGTACGGCTTGTTGCTACGGAGACTCTCCTTCACCCAATGCTTGTAGGCGTATTCGTTGGAGGCGCCCGATCGTCCAAGACGGCTGTTGATGCGCAGAACATCGGCCCAGTAATTGTAGAAGTGGGACACGTAACCCTCGGATTCCAACAGTTTGTCGATGAGCTTGTCCCGCTTGTTCTTGTCTTTACCCTCAAGAAACTCTTTCGCCTCCGCGCCGGTCGGGATGCGTCCAACGGCCGCCAGATAGACCCGCCGCAGAAACTGTTCATCGCTGATCGGACCGTTGGGCTCAATCTTCTGTTCGCCCAGAAGCTTTTCGACGAGTTGGTCGATTTTTTTCGATTGGGTCGTGGTGTTTTTGATCTCAGCACTGGCTGGCGACGTGAAAAACACGGCAGCCAGCATCAGCGTGGACAGCGTGGACAGCGTGGAAACGATGGATTTCTTCATGGTTCGTTTTTCGACTGATTTGCGAAATTTGTTCAAAAAGCCTGTGGCCACCGACATAAAATACCGGGCAACAGACCGCTTTGTAGCATGGTTCAAATGCCTTACAACTGATTTAACGTCGGCTCTGATCTGTCAGTTCAGACGATTTTCATACCCGGAATGGTTACGACTTTTCCAATTTTGTTTTGTAATCAACCCCGTTCCGACTCATTTTCACGTTTGATTGGGGTTCCTGAGACTCATTCCACAACGCGGGGCGGAGGTATGAATACGGGCGGGTGAACGCTCGAATCCGGTGGCTTTGTTGGAGTTCACGCTTTGGCGTGCCCCGACAACCTGCCGCCGTCGCTATGGCGCGCAACGCTCGCCGGATGGTGCCGTAATCGTTGGGGATTTGTCGATGGAACGACGTCGCTGACAAACGACTGGTTTTTGCCGTCAATGTCCGTCGGCGCTCTTCGCCGACAAAAGGAAACGCAAAAGGTCGTTCAACTGCCCGCTGGTCATCGCCTCGTGGAAGTTGTCGGGCATGAGGCTGCGTATAGACGGGCTTCGCGTTTGAATGTCCGACTTGGGAAGGCGGACTTCCTGTCCGGCGTTGTTTGCAAGAAGCACTGTGTTTCCCTCGTCCTTGCGGACCAGTCCGGCAATGAGATCACCGTTCTTCAGGACAATTGATTCGGCGCGAAAGGCGACATCGACGTTGCGATTGGGATCGATGATGTCCTCGATCAATCGTTCCACACCGCGATTGCCGATGCCATCGAGTTGCGGGCCGACGATGTTGCCTTTGCCACCGAGTTGATGGCAGGCAGCGCAGGCGGTCTCGAACAACATCATGCCGTTTGCCAAATCGGGCTTCGCCCCGCGATACCCGGCGATGCGCGTACGGATGAGTTGGTCGCGATTCTCTTCTTGTGGCGGCAGATTGCGTGTGAGGCTGGCCAGGCGTTGTTCCCCTTTGGTGGGATTTGCGGCCTTCAATTTGGCCGCGATGGCGGTGTCCAGCAGCACGCGGGGAGATGTTTTGCCTCTCTCAACAAGTTGCAGCAGCAGTTCGGCGCCGGGTTGGATTCCAGCCAATGCGGTGGCGAGTTCCATCTGCTGATTCGCCCCGGCGGACATCATGGCCATTTCAAAGATGCGTGAGTAATCTTTCATGTCGCTTGCCAATGCCCCGGCGAAGTTATCGCGGAGCTGGTCGGGCAGTTTGATATTCCCAATGACGCTGGCGAGCGCCCAGCGAATCCCTCCGCCGCTCAGGCTCGCGTAGGCCGAAGCTGCTTCGGCTCGAGCGTCGGCATCGCCTTCCGCCTGAATGAGCAGCTCACGTATCGGATCGATCAGTCCCTTCAAATCCAGGCGACGGACCAGGCTGGCCGCGGTGAACATTCGCTGCCCGAGGAACTGCGGATCCTGCAGCGCCAATTCGGGCAATGCCGGTTCGAATCTTCCGAAGGCCAGCCACGCATAGGCAGCGTCACTATCGCCGTCGATGACTTCAATGTAACCGCGTCGGCCGACGAACTGTTTCAAATCCCATTCGATGAGTCGGGCGGTATCGTGGCGGGGAGGGAAGGCGTCTTTGAGGACATTGCCGCTGGCGGCGTCGCGCAACCGGATTCGATTGCGGTCGTGCGCCGGCTTGTCGGGGAAGCCCCGATGGCCGCAGAGATAGAAGCTGAGTTTCTCGGGAAGCCTGAACGATTTGGAACGCAGCCGGCCGGTAAGGCGCTCGCCGCGCGGATGACTGGAGATGAGTTGGGCAGTCTGCCCATCGGCGCAACCGCGTTCCTGGATGGTCCAGGGATTGTCCTGCCGTCGACGATTGGGCAAGGGTGTATTGCCCCAGACGGGTTTGGAGATTTCTTTCGTCGTCAAAAGCTGCGCCGCCAGTTCGCCGCCCCATTTTCCGATTTCACCACGAAACGAATTGCCGGGCGTCGTGCGCGCGGTCAGGCCATCGATGAAATAGCGAAAGACATTCAGCTGATCTTCAAGGCTTTCGCCCTTCGACTTGCGCATCGTCCGGGCAAACTCTTCCAGTTGCTCGTAACCAAGATATCGGGTGACGTGCCGAAACTGTTCCCGGCGAATCTCCTCGGTGGTGTCCTTCCGCATGCCGTGCAGGAAAATAAACTGAGCCGCCGGCTCGCTCGGTATGGCGAGACAGATGTCCGCGATGGTTTCGCGTTGGGATGCGTTGAATGCCGCCGTTTGCTTGAACGTTGTCGCGTCCGCGTCGGCCAGTTGATTGCGCAGGGCAACTCGAACGGCGTGTCGGAGGTGGGTGTCCTCGGTTGGCACGGCGTCAAGCAACTCAACGAGCGGTTTGATCACTGGGTTTTTTGGATGCAGGCCAAATGCCTCGGCGGCTGTTCGATGAACCAGCGCGCTTTTGTCGGCAAACTGCTTTTCAACGGCCCCGGCGAGCTCGTCCGACCAAGATGCGATTTCACACGCAATGCGAGCGGCCTGTACGCGAACAGTTTCGTTGCGATCCTCAAGGGCCTTCAACAGGATTAATTCATCGAGTTGCCCGGCGCGATGCAGCAGCCAGAGTGCGGAGGTCATCAACCCGGTGCGGTCATCCTGCAGCCGAAAATGCCAGAGACCCTCCGCGGCCTGGTTGAGATTGCGGATGCTCTCGGGATCGAGGCGTTCGGTGAGCTCGTTCATGGCCAGCGATCGACGCGCAAGGTTGCTCGACATGAGTTCGTTGATGAGATCGTCAGTTGACGTTGCCAGGGCGAGGGGAGGAGGTTTCGGATTATCGGAAGTAAGCCTCCTTACGTCGGCTGCTACGCCGGGTGGAATGATGCGCCAGATGCGGCCGCGCTCGCGATCTCGGCCGGGATGGTCCAGCGGCACTTCGTAATGGCCGATAATGCGATTGTAAAAGTCGCCGATGTAAAGTGCGCCATCCGGCCCGAGTTGAAGCGCCACGGGGCGGAACCACGGGTCGTCGCACTTCACGAAGTCATTGAGTTCATGGCCGATGCTGCTGCTACCCTTCCATTCGACACGGTCGCGATTGACGCGGCTGGTCATGACATTGCCGATGAGGATGTTGCCCTGAAACTCGGCCGGCCAGGCGGCATCTTCTATCACGACAATACCAGCGATGGCGGTCGAGCCATGGGTGTGTTGAATGGTGACCGGCGCGAAGCCGAGTCCGTCGTGCGGTTTGCCGAAGCTCGGATAATACGCGCCGCGCAGAAGTTGGTAGATGGGCGAACTGTGGCAGTCGGCGGAAAAGAGATTGCCCCACTTGTCGAACGCGAGACCGAAGGGATTCACCTGTCCATGCGTCCAGTGCTCAATGCGCGATCCGTCGAGGCGGAAGCGATAGGTGTTGCCGCTCTGCATCGTGATTTCGTGGCCGTCAGTGCCCGCGACTTTGGAATTGTTGTTGAAACCATGTGTGGCGTAAATCCAGCCGTCGTTCCCGCGGCGGAAGCTGGACTGGTTGCCGTGCGTGTCGCGGGTGTAGTCGAACGGACCGTAAAGTTTTTCCTGTTTATCCGCTTTGCCATCGCCGTCCGTATCCTCAAACCGCCAGATGTTGGGGATGGACCAGGCGATACAGGACCATGTGGATTTACCGGCAGTAACCGAGCGAAACGGATAGATGCCAATGGGGATGTTCAGGTTGGTCGCAAACGTCGTGATATTCCGCGCGCGGCCGTTCTCATCGAAGTCCGAGAAGATGCGAACCGTGTCGCGTTTCGGTTCATCGGGTTTGGCGAAAATGGGATACTCCCGCGATTCGGTGACCCACAGGCGGCCGATGGAATCGAACGCCATGTTCATCGGCTTGCGCAGATTCGGCTCGGCGGCGACGAGCTGGATTTTGAAACCGGGCGGGAGGTGGAAGGTCTTGAGTTGCTCCTCGGCGGTCAACGGATCGGTAGGCCTAACATGCTGGGCGAAGGGGTTTTCGGCTGCGGTCAGTATGCTGGCGACAGACATCGTGATGGCGAATGCAGCGAGTCGGGTATTCATTGCTCAAGTACGGTCGATTCCAAAAGTAGGGTGGCGACTATGATGACGGACGACGAGGACACGAATTCGGTCCGGTTTTTCGATGAATAGGAAATGGTAGGGAAATCGTTTCAGGTTTGCGCGGCGAACTGAATCTTGAACGCAGTGAAATCGCCCGGGTGTCGATCTGGCAAGGTCAATGAAATTGAAGAATTCGTGCTGGAGATTGTCCGCGAGCCGGGCGCCGGAAACCGTCCGATAATACGAAATAATCTCGGCCAGTTCCTCCTCGACAAGCGGGTGGAACGAAACCGGTTTCATCGAGGGAAACGGGCGCTCAAACGCGATTGGAGCTCTTCGAGTCCCAGTTCCCGGCTCGGATCCGCATCGAGTTCGGCATTGCGCCGTAATGCCTCGGCGATATCCGCGTCCGACTCCGCACGTACTGGCGGCAACGATTCAAGCAGGTTCGCAACCAGTCGGCCACGTTCGTACTCGTTGAGTTCGAGCGCCATCTTCTCAATTTCGTCAAGGACTGGCATTTGAATGACACTACCGGTTCGGCGGAATGGCGTCAATCGACGCCGTAATTCTTATCGAAACTGCATTGAAAACAAATCCGCGTCGCGCAGCTCGAACACCACACTCACTGGTTCACGCGAGAGGGCTTGCAAATTGGCCTCGCCCTTCCATGCGACCGATTGCGCGATTTGATCGCCGCTGATTGCGCGACAATCGCGCAGCGCGAATCCCTTGATGGCCTTACCGTCGCGATCCTGCAGTTCGACTCGAATCTGGCCTTTTGACCCGGTGCGGCAGTTGAGAATCAATTCCCGGCCGACGAACGTGACTGGTTTCGTCACCAACGTTCCGCCCTTTGCGTCGGCGCTCGCGGAGGCGAAGCCGTCCACGCGATAGGTGAAACGACGCACGCGGCTGTCGGGCCCGGTGTAATAGGCTTCCGTCGCGTAGATGGAATACTCGCGGTCATTGCCCGGCAGCTTGAGCAGTCCCCGCGTCATGTAGTTGCTGCGATTGCCCTTGCGATCCTTCGGTGCGTCCTCGGGAATTACGGCGTCAGGCCAGCGATTGAAGTTCAATCCATCGCGACTGGTCATGAACGTCGGTTCCACACGCTGACCTTGGTTCGGGAGATAGCGCGTCGGGAAGCCGATGAAGATGTGCGGTGCCCGCTCGTAGGGCTGGATGGCGTTCGTGTAGAGATGCTCCCGGGCTTTCTCCGTGTATTTCAATCCGACCGGTTTCGTCCAGGTAAGGAAATCCTTCGAGGTGCACAACATGATGTCGCGGACCCGATTGTTGAACCAACGATGGTAGTCGCGATACGTGTTGTTCACGTTGTCGTAGAAGGCGAGATTCTGCGAATCGAATGCGCCTTCGGTGATGACCGGTCTGTCTGACATGAGTTTCCAGTGGAGGCCGTCCGGCGACTGGAAGGCATACAGGCCGTTGCTCGGTTTTTTGTCTCCTTTTTTTACTGCGCGCCCATGTGCCAGCGCCTTGTAGCGCGCCTCGGGCGCGCAGTCGGGGTTCGTGTCCTTGAAGGGCGCAAAGTTGTGCCCGCCGATTCCGTTCCACACGATGTTGTTCTGCTTCGAACCGTTGAACTCATACTGACCGAGTTCAGGTTTGGTCCAATTGATGCCGTCGGTGCTTTCGGCATAACAGACCATCTCGGGATGCGTTGACTTCTTTGCCGCCACGTCCCAGTGCGACCCGCGGTAATACATCCGGTATTTGTCACCGTCTTGAAAGATCGTGTAATACGCGCACGTATTGCCCTCCCAGGGCTTGTCGGTGACGAGCACAACTTCCTTCGGTTCGGGTCGATGAAGTCTCAGCGCGGCACCTCCTTCGAGCTTTTCGATCAGAAAATCATCGAAGAAAGGTTCGAGTCGGTTACCGATTTTGATGGCGTCGGCCGCGATGCAGGTGAAGGCAATGGAAAACGCCGCTACGGCTACAGAGAGGGAACTCATGGGTGATTTCATACGGGAGCGCCAATGATGCCGCTTCAACCACCGTCGGCAATTCAAATTTCAATGCGCTCCTTTGCGCCCTGGCGTTCTCTGCGTTGAAGAAAATTGGAATCAAACGCAGAGGACAGTCCGAAGCCGGACCGGCCAGAGGACACAGAGAGCCGCAGAGCCCGACTTGGTTTCCCACGGATCCTTTCCTTTGTGTGTTCCCGGCGTCCTGATGGTTTACTCAGAAAGCAACTGATGGATAGGGCGAACCAAAATGTAGGATAAGATCGGCAAATTTCAGATCGCACGACATTTTTGTGACCAAGTCAATAGTAGCCTCTTTATGAAATTGATCGCTCTGTTCTTCGCCAGCTTGTTTCTGGTCAGCCATGCCGCTTTCGGTGCCGATGACACTACTGAGCATTCCAAAAGAACTTTATAATGAAGAAAGGTCGAGTTCGGATTGCAGCCAGAAGGCCCACAGGTGGCTCTTTATCCCGCGGGTTCGAAGATTGCTTTTCGGGCGGCGGCGTTGAGTTCCACCAGGTCTTTGGCGCAGACATTGGCGAGGTTGTCGCCCTTGGTATCTCCCCAAAGGTATTCGATGGGATTGAGTTCGGGCGCGTAGGCGGGCAGTTGCTCCAGGCGCACTTTGTCTTTTAACGTCGCAATGTGCGCTCTGACTTTCTTGCTCCAATGCGCCTGCGGTCCGTCCCAGACGATGAGCAGTGGCTTGCCGATGTGTCGCTGCAAATGATCAATGAAACCACACGCCTCGGCACTCTTGAGGGAGGATTCGTGAAGTTGAAAGTAGCTGCTCTGGAGCGTCAGGCCTCCGATGACGGAGAGCTTCTTCCACGCAAAGTCAAACTCCTGCACCGGGGTTTGTGTCTCCGGCGCCCAGATGCACTTGCGGGACGGTTTCCGGGAGAGGCCGCTCTCGTCAACAATCACAATGGTGCGGCCTTGCGCCCGGGCTTCCCCAGCGATCTGCGGCCAGCGTTGCTCTTTCCATTCGCGAATCTTGGCCTCCTTGCGTTCGCGGGCTTTGCGGTGACCATTTCATCCGGCGCAGCAACAGCCATGCCTCCGACTCGCTGCACCGGAGAGTCAGCCGGTCTTGGATGAGGCGTCTCACCCGTTTGACGGTCCAGAGTTCATTCTCATCCCGATGGACTCGGGCACCGCGGTGCAACTCGATTTCCAAAGTGCGGATATGCCGCTCATTGAACTTGGGCGCGGGGCCGGGCTTGCGCGTGCTCAGCAGGGCCGGCCTTCCACCCTGTTGCCAACGCTGATACCAGCCATGGACCGCACGCCAGCTCACCCCACATGCCTCAACCACCTCCGCCCGCGTCTGATTGAGTCCAAACAACCTCGCCGCCTCCAATCGGCGGGTCTGCTGCCGTTCTCTACGTCCACCAACTGTCTTCTTGCTTCTTCGAGCCATCCCTTCTTTAAACACTACTATTTTCATAAATGTAGCTATTTAGGAATTCTCAGTATGGCGCATAAACCGACGATTGGCGAATTTCGGAATTGCAATCGTTCTTGTTTGGCTGTTCTGGGCAATAGCGCCTCGTTTTTGATTCCTGAAAACCAATGCCGAGGACAATCTCCGAGATTGTTTTGGCGGCATCGCGATGATTTCATTCCGGGCACTCAATCATGATTCCAATCGATCTATCAGGCAAGACTGCACTCGTGACGGGCGGTGGACAGGGCCTCGGGCAGGCGACCTCCCGCGTGCTGCATCAGGCTGGGGCCAATGTGGTCGTCAATTACTTCGACGATGCGGACGGACTGAATCGGCAGCGGGCAGAAACGACGGCGAATGAACTGGGCGAACGCGCACTGGCGCTCGCGGCAGATGTGCGCAAACCCGACGAGTTGCGCGCCATGATGGAGCGGACGGTCGAACAGTTCGGCAGCCTCGACATCCTCGTCAACAACGCCGCCGTGCTCCGCGACAAATCCTTCCGCAAGATGATCGATGCCGAGTGGTCGGCCGTCATCGACACCAATCTCACCGGCGTCTTCAACGCGTGCAAGGCGGCCGAACCGCATCTGGCCGAGGGCGGACGCATCGTGAACATGGCGTCCATCTCGGGCTTCGTCGGGTTTTTCGGGCAGGCAAATTATTCCACGGCCAAGGCGGGTGTGGTGGCGCTGACTAAAGTATTGAGCAAGGAACTCGCCCGGCGGAACATCACCGTCAATGCCGTCGCGCCGGGTGTCGCCCTGACGGAAATGGGAAAATCGATTCCCGAGGACCATCGTCTGGAAATGCTGAAGCAGATTCCGCTCAACCGCTTCGCGGAACCGGAGGAGATTGCGAATACGATTCTGTTTCTTTGCAGTAAACTGGCGAGCTACATAACCGGGCAGACGATTCACGTGAACGGCGGGTGGTGGGGATGAGTGTGCCTTGGAATTCAACGTCGCCGACATTGAGCGTCGGCGCGATGTTTCCGCCAGGTCTTGGAGTGCGGTGCTGCCGCACCGCTTTCGTGCGCGCGGTAATGCGCCGAATGATGGGAACTGGATCGAGCGAAAGATCGGCTGGCGGGTGTGCGAGAGCGTTTATTTTTCCCAATCGAACGCGATTCGGTTGCGGTGAGCCCAAAGGAAAGCGCCGGGGCACCGGCGCACTCCAAGACCTGGCGGAGACAGATGCCCCCTCGACAACGCGCCAGCCTCGAGGACTACGCGTGCTGGCGCGCACTTGGGCGCTGAATTGTAGCGCAGGCGTCCCGCCTGCGGGTAAGCGCACCGTCCCGGTGCGTATTCCGACAGGCGGCGAGACGCCGCCGCAACTCGCAGGCGAGACGCCTGCGCTACGATTTTCACCGCGCCCTGCTCCATGACTCCCCTCGCCGAAAAAATCTGCACCGCCGACAAAGCCGTCAGTCAGATTGCCGATGGAGCAACCGTCGTCAGCGGCGGGTTCGTCGGCGCCGCGCATCCGGAGGCGCTGACGGCGGCGATTGAGCGCCGTTTTCTCAGTGACGGACAACCGCGTAATCTCACCCTGCTTTATGCTGCGGGTCAGGGTGACGGTAAATCACGTGGATTGAATCATCTCGGCCACGAGGATCTGGTGCGGCGGGTCATCGGCGGGCATTGGGGACTCGCGCCCAAACTCGGTCGGCTGGCGATTGAGAACAAGATTGAGGCCTACAACTTTCCCCAGGGCGTCATCTGCCATCTGCTGCGCGACATCGCGGCGGGACGGCCGGGGTGTATCACCCACGTCGGACTCGGAACATTCATTGATCCAATCAACCAGGGTGGTCGGATGAATGACCGAACCCCACCCGGGCTGGTCGAGCGCGTCGAGCTGGCCGGGCGCACCTGGCTGTTCTATCACGCGTTTCCGGTGCATTTAGGGCTCATTCGGGCCACGGCAGCCGATATTCACGGCAATCTCGTCATGGACGAGGAAGTCATCATCGGCGAAGTGCTCCCGATTGCCCAGGCGGTCCGCAATTGCGGCGGCCAAGTCATCGCTCAGGTAAAGCGGGTTCTCAACCATGCGGTGCCACCGCAACAGGTCCAGGTGCCTGGGATTTTGGTGGACCGCATTGTAATCGCGGAGGAAGGCGAGCACGATCAGACCTTCGCGGAAGCGATGAATCCCGCCTACTGCGAACCGGCAAGCGATGAAGCGCAGGCGACCACAGACCCCATGCCGCATGACGAGCGCCGCATCATCGCCGCGCGTGCATGCGACGAGCTGCAACCGGGCGACATCGCGAACCTCGGTATCGGCATGCCGGAAGGCATTGCGCGCATCGCTGCCGAGCGTCAATTGCTCGGGCAGGTCACGCTCACGTTGGAGAGCGGTCCGATCGGCGGCATGCCGGCTGGTGGCCTCAGTTTCGGAGCGAGCATGCATCCGCAGGCGATCATCGATCAGCCGGCGCAGTTTGATTTCTATGACGGCGGCGGATTGGATTATGCGGCCCTCGGCGCGGCGCAGATTGACGCCGAGGGCAACGTGAATGTGTCCCGCTTCGGCGAACGACTGGCCGGCGTGGGTGGATTCGTGAACATCTCACAGAATGCAAAACGGTTGATGTTCTGCGGCACTTTCACTTCCGGCGGCCTTGCGGTGAAGATCGCCAACGGCAAGCTGGAAATCGTTCGAGAGGGCGCTACTCGTAAGTTCTTGAAACGGGTTGAACAGGTCTCATTCAGTGGGCGACTGGCGCGGGAGGGTTTGGGTGAATCTGGAATCCCCCTCACCCGCCCTTCGGGCACCCTCTCCCCCACTGGGGTAGAGGGACGGGGTGAGGGGGCGCTACGGCCAACGGAAACCAAACGCGAGATTCTTTACATCACCGAGCGGGCGGTTTTTCAGCTGGTGAAAGAAGGCTTGGAACTGATTGAGATTGCGCCCGGAATCGACCTTCAAAAACAAATCCTCGACCAGATGGATTTCGCGCCGATTATCAGGAATCCAAAGCCGATGATTCTGGAATGAACGACTCGAAACCAACCCCGCAGAATTCCGTCCGCCAGGTCGTGCTCGCGAGTTTCGTTGGCACGACGATTGAGTGGTACGACTTCTTTCTATACGGCACAGCGGCGGCCTTGGTCTTCAACAAGCTGTTTTTTCCGGCGGAAGATCAGTTCGTCTCGACGATGGCTTCTTACGGGTCGTTCGCGCTTGGGTTTTTCGCCCGTCCGCTTGGCGGAATAGTCTTCGGCCACTATGGCGACCGTATCGGACGCAAAGCGATGCTGGTGACGACGCTGATGATGATGGGGATGGCGACGTTTCTGATTGGCGTGCTGCCGGACTATAGTCAAATCGGAATTGCCGCACCCATTCTGCTCGTCGTCCTGCGGCTCGTGCAGGGCTTCGGCGTCGGCGGCGAATGGGGCGGCGCGGTCCTGATGGCGGTCGAGCACGGGCATGCCGGGCGACGCGGGCTCTATGGAAGTTGTGTGCAGATGGGCGTGCCGGTGGGCCTTTTGCTCGCAACGGGTGTATTCGCGTTGGTGTCGCGATTGCCGGAAGATCAGTTTCTCGCGTGGGGTTGGCGGATTCCGTTTCTGCTGGGCATCGTGCTTCTCGCCGTGGGCATGTTCATCCGCCTCCGAATCCTCGAAAGCCCGTTGTTTGCGAAAGTCCGGGACTCCAATACGGTCAGCAAAGCGCCGTTTCTCGAAGTGCTTAGAACGCATCGCCGAAACGTGGTGCTCGCGATGGGGGCACGCTTCGCTGAAAACGCCTGCTTTTACATATTCAGCGTCTTCGTGTTGTCGTATGCATCCACCCGGCTGGATATTCCGAGGGCAGTCGTGCTGAACGGAGTGTGGATCGCCGCGACGGTGCAGATCTTCGCGATACCGGCATTTGGACTGCTGTCCGATCGTGTGGGCCGACGGCCTGTGTATCTCGCCGGAACCGTATTCATTGCCCTGTTCGCGCTGCCGTTCTTCAAGCTGATTGAAACTAAATCGGCTTCCTTGATCTGCGTGGCGATTGTTCTGGGTCTCGTCGGTCACGCGGCGATGTATGGGCCGCAGGCCGCATTCTTTTCCGAACTGTTTGGCACGCGTGTGCGCTACACGGGTGCATCCATTGGTTACCAACTGGCTTCACCACTGGCTGGTGGATTGGCACCCTTGATCGCTACGGCCTTGTTGAAATGGTCGGACGGCGATCCCTGGCCGGTCGCCGCCTATTTGATCGGCATGGCGCTGATCACCATTGTATCGATAATACTCGCGAAAGAAACGCATCGCGTCGGGTTGGAGGATGAGCATTCAAATCCGGAAGCTGGCCGTAACGCGCGGTAGGCGCGGACAACGGGGAGCACAGCCGGCTCGGCTGTCCATTTCGGCGGCTCGCCGAAATGTTCGATGCGCGGCTGGAGGCAGACAGGTCGAAATGGTACAGCAATCCGCACGCCCAACTGTCTTTGGCGAGCCGCCAAAGACTGCACGCTAGCCGCGTGCGCTCCCCTTTTTTTTCGCTCTAAGGCGCACGCCAAAGCGCGAACTCCACCGGAGGCGAATTTCCCTTTACTCGCCACCGTCCATCGGAGTCAATCGAACTTCAATCTGTTCACCGATAATTAGTAGCATGATTCGCATATCCATAGCCCGCTGTAAGCCTGCGTTCGTTAGGCTTTTCGCAGTCCTCGCCGCCGCCCTCGCGCTCGGCTCAGCCCAGGCCGCCAAGAAGAACATCGTGGTGTTCATCACGGACGACCAAAGCCCGACGATGGGTTGTTACGGTGACAAATCGGCCGTCACGCCCAGCATGGACAAACTGGCGGCGGACGGGGTGCTCTTCCGCAACGCGTTTTGCACGACGGCTAGTTGCAGCGCCAGTCGCTCAGTGGTGCTGACCGGATTGCACAATCATGCCAATGGCCAATATGGGCACCTGCACAGCTATCATAAATTCAGTAGCTATCCGTGGGTGAAGACGCTGCCGGTGATTCTTGCCAAGGCCGGGTATCGCACGGCGCGTATCGGGAAACACCACAACGGGCCGGAGGAAGTGTATTTTTTTGAAACCAAGATTCCGGGCAACAGCCGCAGCACGGTCGAGATGGCGAACAACTGTCAGGAATTCATCAACGCCGATGACGGCAAACCGTTCTTCCTCTACTTCGCCACCAGTGACCCGCATCGCGGCGGGGGCAAGGCGACGGAACTTCCATACGGACCGGATCGCTTCGGCAACAAACCAGACGAGGAGGCGTATCCCGGTGTGAAAGAGGTATTCTTCGATCCAAAGAAAGTCAACGTGCCGTATTTTCTGCCGGACACGCCAACCTGTCGCGCGGAACTGGCGCAATATTACCAATCGGTCTCGCGAATCGATCAGGGCCTTGGCCGGCTCATCGAAATCCTGAAGAAGTCCGGAAAGTACGATGACACGCTGATTCTCTTTACTTCCGATCACGGCATGGCATTTCCCGGTGGCAAGACGACGGTCTATGAGGGTGGATTGAATGTCCCGTTCATCGTTCGCAATCCTTATTCGAAAAAGCGTGGCATCGAAAACGACGCGATGATCAGCTTCATTGACATCACCCCGACACTGCTCGACTTCGCTGGGGTCTTCGGTCGCGACTCGCGCACGACGGATTTGTTCACGCGCAAACGCGGTCGTGGCAAGAAGGCGAAGGAGAGCCCGTATCAGTTTCACGGCCGCTCATTCCTCTCGATCCTCGATGAGAAGCATCCGAAGGGGTGGGACATGGTCACGGCGTCGCACACATTCCATGAAATCCAGATGTATTACCCGATGCGCGTCGTACGGGATCGCAAATTCAAGCTGATCTGGAATATCGCCTATCAGTTGCCATACCCGTTCGCGTCCGACCTGTGGGCGGCCCCGAGTTGGCAGGCGCAGTACAAGCAGGGCCCGAACGCGATGTATGGGCAGAAGACTGTCGGCGAGTACATCCAGCGCCCGAAATTTGAGCTGTTCGATATCGCCAATGACCCGGAGGAGAAATACAACCTCGCCGGCGATCCGAAGTTTGCGAAGGTGCTTGCGCAGTATCAGGCGAAGATCAAACAGTTTCAGAAAGACTACAATGATCCGTGGATCATGAAGTGGGACTACGAATAAACCGGAGCGCCGGCATGTTGCCGGCTTGGCGCTTTCGCCGCTCGGGACACTCCATTTAAAGCCT
The DNA here is from genome assembly GCA_937893495.1 of uncultured Verrucomicrobiales bacterium. Classification (GTDB taxonomy): domain Bacteria; phylum Verrucomicrobiota; class Verrucomicrobiia; order Limisphaerales; family JAYPXF01; genus CALBIE01. Next base: position 15,955 of record CALBIE010000837.1, read on the forward strand.
AAGCCGTGTCGGCGGCGATGGGCGGCGTAAGCCGGCTGCAAGCCGGCGCTCCAGAAGATTCGCCTTCGCATCGGGCAAAAATGTGGTTTAATCCATTTTGTCTGCTGAAATGAACAGGTTTCCAATACAACCAAAATGGTTTCTTTTGACATTTGCGACATTCGCGTTCGCTCTGTCACCATTGGATGCCTTTTCCAAGTTTCTAGTTATTGGAGGGTTGGCTTGCATTCAGTGGCGTGATCGTGAGCCATCTGTTCAAGGTGATTTTCGGAAAGACCTGCTTAATTGGAATTCAGTTCTATTGTTCGTTCTACTCTTTTGGTCGATTCAGAATGCATGGTGGTTGAACCTTTCGTTATCTGGCCTTGTCAGCATCGCCGCACTGTTTTCAATTCCACTTTCCCTCCGCTGTTGGTTCGAAAGTCAGCCAGATTTATCGAATCGCGGTGATTGTTCCTCCGTCTCTTTGGGCGTAAAACCGCGATAGAAATCCCATGCTCAAGATCACCAGCCAATCATCAGCCACGAATTGTCAGGGTTTAAATCGGCGCACGGCCATCAAAGCCGGCTTCCTCGGCGCGCTCGGATTGACAACCGCCGACCTGCTGCGACTACAGGCTGAAGGCATCGCGAAGAAATCCAACAAATCAGTCATTCTCCTCTGGCTCGACGGTGGCCCGAGCCACATGGAAACCTACGATCCCAAACCCGATGCACCGAGTGAGTATCGCGGACCGTGGGGCGACATGGCGACCAATGTTCCCGGCATCCGGTTCTCGGAGAAGCTTCCTTATCATGCCAAGCACGCGGACAAGATGTGCGTGCTTCGTTCCGTGCATCATGACAACGGCGATCATTTCGCTGCGGCGCACTGGATGTTGACCGGTCGCTACGGCAGCACTTCCGCCGACAAGCGGCAGAAATATCCCTCACTCGGCTCGTGCATTGCTCGGGTGCAGGGCAGCCGTTCAAAGGGGATGCCGGCCTATGTCGGATTGCCCGCCGCGCACAGCGTCTATATCTATCCCGGATTCATGGGATCAGCCTACCTCGGCGCGGCCTACAATCCGTTTCAACTGAACAACAAGCAACGCTACCTGGCCGGGGCCTCGAAAGTAGCGATCAAGCCGGCACCCATCCTTGAAAACATTTCCGACGATGGCGGCCGTACTTCCGGGCGGGTGAAACTGCTCGATCGCCTCGATCAATTTGATCGAGCCATTGACCGAAGCGGGATGATGGAAACGATGGACCGCTATCAGCAGGAGGCGACAGAGATGATCCTTCGTGGCAAGGCACGCGAGGCCTTCGACATGGAAAAGGAGGACTCCAAGATTCGTGATAGCTATGGTCGCGGCCCGTGGGGACATTATACCTTGATGGCGCGGCGACTGGTGGAAGCGGGCGCGCGTTTTGTGACGGTGGATATGCCGCACTGGGATACGCATTCCAAGATTCGGGACGCGCTCGACGTTCGCCTCCCTTATCTGGACCTGGCCGTCGGAGGGTTGATGCAGGATCTGAAAGATCGCGGAATGCTCGACGACACGCTCGTGGTCATCATGGGCGAATTCGGGCGAACGCCGAAGCTGAACAGCGGACAACCGGGCATTCCGATTCCTGGTCGTGACCACTGGGGTCAGGCGATGAGTGTGATTCTCGCCGGTGGTGGATTGAAGACCGGGCAGGTTGTCGGCGCGACCACGGACAAAGGCGAGTATCCAATCGAACGTCCCCTGACTCCTGCCGATGTCATCGCCACCATTTATCACGTGATGGGAATCGATCTGCATACGTCCTTCCTCGATCACGCCGGCCGGCCGACACCGATCATCGATTCCGGCTCTCCGATTAACGAGATTATCTGACGGAAGACCATATACTGGCACCTGACGGTCCGATTCACTTCTCCAGCAACGGCGGTTTCGGATTGGCAATCTTTCCAATCGGCCTTTGTCCCTTGCCGGGCCGACCTTCATCCCCCAAATCCTCACGGGCCTTTTCGGCGAGCGCGAGCAGGCGCTTGAGGATTTTCGGATTTTCCGCTGCGACATTCTTCTCCGAAGCAATGTCTTCCACCACGTTGAACAGCAGCGGTTCAGGTTTTTGTCTACTATTGTAGTGCGGATGCCGGGCCACGTCTTTGACCGGCACGAACAGTTTCCATGGCCCGCTGCGAACCGCCTGTAATTGCTCGCGATGGTAGTAGTAAAACGCTTTGTAAGGCGATTTCGCATTGGGTTGGCCGAGAATCAACGGGCGAATATCCAAGCCATCGATCTTTCGGCCCGCCGGCGGTTTGCCGCCAGCCATGCGTGCAAATGTCGGCAGCAAATCCATCGTGGTGGACAGTTCCTCGCACACTGTTCCGGCGGGAACCTTCCCCGGCCACCACATGATGGTTGGCACGCGAAAAGCGCCTTCCGAGGTCGTGTAACCGCGGCCATGCAACGGTTTGTTGGTGCCGCGACTCGGTGAATCCATATCCTTCGCCATCGGCGCACCGTTGTCTGATGTCCAGATGACCAATGTGCGTTTGTCGATGCCGAGTTCAACCAGCTTGTCGAGAATCTGACCCGTGGACCAATCGAGTTCCTCAATCGAATCACCCCATGCGCCGTTCTTGCTCTTGCCCTTAAAGGCCGGACTGGAAAACGGTGTCGCAGTGCTGCCCGGCATCGCCTGCGGCAGATACAAAAAGAACGGTTTTGATTTGTTGGCCGTGATGAACTGCAACGCGCGTTCGGTGTATTTCTTCGTCAACAAATCCCTGTCCGTGGGCGCTTCAATCACTTTTTCATCTTCCATCAACGGCAGTGGCGGCCAGAGTTTGCCATCGAGTTTGTCGCCGATTCGTTTGCCAACGGCCTCCGTCATATCGTCACTGTAGGGAATGCCGTAGAACGAATCAAATCCCTGACGCGTGGGCAGAAACTCCGGCTGATCGCCCAAGTGCCATTTGCCAATGGTAGTCGTGGCGTATCCACGTTCCTTGAGTACCTCGGCAATCGTGACCTCATTCGGATTCAGCCCATACGGCGACACCGGGCGCAGGACATGATTGTCGCGCTCGTTGAAGTGCATCCCCACGCGTTGCGAGTAACAGCCCGTCATGATGCTCGCCCGTGAAGGCGTGCAGACACCGGCCGTGACACAGAAATGAGTGAACTTGCGCCCCTCGCGCGCCATGCGATTCAAATGAGGAGTTCGATGAACCGTTGAACCAAAAGGCTCGATGTCGCCATACCCGAGATTGTCACAGAAGATGACGATGAAGTTCGGCTTTTCCAATTGAGTCGCCGAACCAACGCAGCTGATCAGCAGAAGTAATGTGAAAATG
>CALBIE010000838.1 GCA_937893495.1 uncultured Verrucomicrobiales bacterium
GTGGCTATTTCAAGCGAATGTATGGCGAGCACCTGCGGCCGAATATTTACGAATACATCGACCAGCACGCTGATCATTTTCACTGGGACACCCGCCGGAAATGGAGTGAAGAGCGAACGGCGACGGGCGTGACCGACACGGCGGGCGGTGGCCATGCCCATTGCGGCATGATGATTTATCTCGGTGACAACTGGCCGAAACAATACCGCGGTGAGTTGTTCGCGCTGAACCTGCTTGGACGGCGGGTGAATCAGGATCACATCGAACGGCGCGGTGCGGGGTTTGTCGCGAAGCACGGTGCCGATTTCCTGAACGCCAACGACGAATGGTATCGAGGGATCGACTTGATCTACGGCCCTGATGGCGGCGTGTTTATCGCCGATTGGTCGGATGTCGGTGAGTGCCACGAGAACGACGGCATCCACCGGACCTCGGGACGAATCTGGAAAGTCACCTATGGCCAACCGGCGAAACCGACAATCGGTGATCTGGCGAAGAAATCAGACGCTGAGTTGCTGCAACTGCAGTTGCACGACAACGAATGGTACGCCCGGCAGGCGCGCAAAGTTTTGCAGGAACGGAATGCAGTGGGACGGAACATGACGGCGGTTCATGCCGGGGCTCTGAGTCTGTTCCAGCAGCAGAAGCTGGGGGTAAGGAAATTGCGGGCGTTATGGACCCTTCACGTAACGGGGGGAACCTCCGCGCCGTGGCTTCGCGAACTATTGACTGATCGGGAGGAGCACGTCCGCGTATGGGCGGTGAGATTGTTGACGCAGGAATCCGCGATTGACGGACAGACTACGGTGGCACTGACCGACCTTGCCCGGACTGAATCATCCGCGCTCGTTCGCCTTTATCTGGCTTCAGCATTGCAACGACTCGGCGTCAGTGAACGAATCCCCCTGGCGAGCCAACTGGTTTTCCGCGCGGCGGATGAAGGCGATCATAATCAACCGCTGATGCTCTGGTATGGTATTGAACCAATCGCCTCTGAACTACCCGACGAGGCTGTCCGATTGGCAATGTCGAGCCGCATCAGCCTCGTGCGGCGTAACATCGCCCGACGCATCACGGAAAATATCGGCAGCGACATGGCTCCCGTGGAAAAGATGTTGTCGCGCCTGATAGATTCCTCCGGAACATTGAAGCTGGAGGATTTTTTATTGGGCATGACCGAGGCTTTGAATGGTTGGCGAAAGGCGCCGGAACCCAGGACGTGGGCTTCGTTTCAAAGAATCTTCGCAAACTCGAAAGAGGGATCGCTCACCAAACTGGTAAGGGAGCTTGGGGTCGTGTTTGGCAATGGCCGCGCGCTTGAAGAAATCAGAAAGATTGCCTCGGATAAGAACAGCGATGGTGAATCCCGTCGGGCCGCCTTGGCCGTGTTGATCGAGAATCGTCCTTCAGATTTGGCGAAAATACTCAAGGACGCGATCAAGGAGCGCGAAACCGAATCGCTCGCCGTGCGAGGAATGGCCGGGGTGGATGATGTAGGGGTTCCAGCGGCTATTTTCGGTCGATTGAGTCGATTAACGGATGAAGATCGGGTCGCTGCCATCAGCACGCTGAGCTCGCGCAAAACCTACGCGAGCGAATTGCTCAAACGACTTGCGAATGGACAGGTCTTGCGGGGCGATATCAAGGCGTTTCATGTCCGGCAGATTCGTTCATTCAAGGACAAAAATCTGGATGCGAAACTTGAGCAGCATTGGGGCGTCATTGGCAAGGCCGGGGCCGATAAAGAGAAACTGTTGGCGAAATATCGCAATCAACTGACCCCCGGCAATTTGAAGAAGGCAGATTTGGGGAGCGGACGAGCGTTGTACAATCTGGCTTGCGCGACCTGCCATACGCTCTTTGGTGAAGGACGCGAGATCGCGCCCGATATCACGGGGGCAAATCGTTCGAATCTGGAGTATCTGTTGGAGAACATTGTGGCGCCCAACGCGATGATTGCCGGTGACTTCAAAGTATCAACGGTGTCGCTCGCCGACGGTCGCGTCCTCAACGGTGTCGTTGGGCGGACGACTGATCGGACGATGGAGATTCAGATGCCGACAGAGAAACTTACTCTCGCACGCGCTGACGTAAAAAGCGTCGAAGCATCCGCGTTGTCATTGATGCCGGAAGGTCTGCTGGAGGCAATGAACGAGGAACAGGCGCGCGATTTGATTGCCTACCTGATGTCTCAGAAGCAGGTGCCGCTGAAATGACCGAACCCCGATGATCAATCATGGAGCGCCGGCCTCCGGCCCGGCATTCCACCCGCGGTAATCACTGTTCTTCAACACTGCATCTGGCACAGACCGTTCGGGCATACTTTCAAGTGGACATTCCCTTCTACCTCGTCTTCCCGCTGCTGAGCAGCCTGCTGTACGTAGTTGGAATTCTGTTCATCAAGCAATGTAGCGCATTGGGAGTCGGCGTCTGGCGGACATCGTTTGTGTCCAATATCGCGACGGCGATTATGTTCATTCCCGTACTGGGATTCGGCGGGCAATGGCAACCGATGATTGACTGGTGGCAACCCGCCATCGTCGCGCTGTTGTTTATCGGCGGACAGGTCCTGACGTTTATCGCGCTGCAAAAAGGCGATGTCAGCGTGGCGACGCCGGTAATGGGATTGAAGACCGTGATGGTGGCGCTGTTCGTCGTTGGCGTACTTGGCGATGAAGTGCCGCTCAAGTTGTGGGTATCCGCCGGATTTAGTGCGGCGGGAATCGCTCTTCTTAATCGGACTTCGAAAGGCCGACATCATCACGTCGTTTCCACGATTGTTCTGTCGATGTGCGCGGCGGCATCATTTTCGCTGTTCGACGTACTGGTGCAGAAGTTTTCCCCGGTGTGGGGAATTGGCCGTTTCCTGCCGGCGATGTTTGTTTGTGTGAGCGTGTTTTCCCTGGTGTTCGTGCCGTTTTTCAGTGCGCCTCTTCTGGCGATTGAACGGGCAGCGTGGAAGCCATTGGGATGGGGGGCTTTTATTCTCGGACTCCAGGGATTGGTTTTGATTTGCGCCCTGGGTCACTTCGGAAATGCCACGGCAATCAACGTCATCTACAGTTCCCGCGGGTTATGGAGCGTGATGGCTGTGTGGTTGGTCGGACATTGGTTCGCCAATACGGAAAAGCACTTGGGAGTGGATGTGTTCCGCTGGCGACTGGCCGGCGCGGTGCTGATGCTCGGCGCGATTGTGTTGACGTTGGTTTGAGAATGCGGCCACGAACCAAAAGAAGGTCGAATTCATTGCCGCTCGGGGATCAGTCACCTGACAACCCGGTTTGACCGGTCCGGAACTTGATCTACGATTTGACAAACTGGTGTTGCATATGCAACACCAGTTTGTCCGGCCGAGGAGAGAGTTGGCGGACCGTCAGTCTTTGGGTTCGTTATCTTCTCACGTAATCGCAATTGTGATCGTATGAGAAGGGATTACGATTGTGAACGGAACGTTACAGCATGTGGCAGAACATCGCGTCGCGCAGCTTGGGCTCGAACCACGTGCTCTTGGGTGGCATGACGCCGTCGGCATCGGCGATGGCCATCAAATCCTCGATGCTCGTCGGATACATTGAGAAGGCACAGGCAAGGTCTCCACTGTTCACCAGTTTTTCCAATTCCACGGTGCCTCGAATGCCGCCCACAAAGGCGATGCGATTGCTGGTGCGCGGATCATCGATACCGAAGATTGGCGTCAGGACATGTTGCTGAAGAATTGTGACATCAAGGCTCTCGAAGGCGTCGCTGTCGTTGGAGAATTCCTGTTTCAATTTCAGTCCATGCCATTTTCCTGCGAGATAAAAGCCCAGCGAATGTTTTCCGGCCGGCTTTGCGGGACCGTTTTCCGTGATTTCAAAAATCACGGCGAGTTTTTCCAGCACTTGTGCGGGCGTGCGTCCGTTTAAATCTTTCAGCACCCGATTGTACGCCAGAATCTGCATCTGGTTGTGCGGGAAAATGACAGTGAGGAACCACGGCGAATTACCCGCCCCTTTGCGTGATTCAAAGACGCGTGCAGCGGCGGCGCTGCGATGATGCCCATCGGCGATGTACGTGTTGGGAATATTTTCAAATTCACCGGTGATAAAATCAATGTCGGCCTTTTCCCGGATGACCCAGGCCGTGTGTCGGACCTTGTCGGGCGCGGTGAAATCGATCTCGGGTGCTTCACGCGTCTTCCGGGCGACGAATTCGTCCATGCCCGGTTGGGCACGATAGGTCAGAAACACCGGACCGGTCTGAGCATTCAACGCCTCCATGTGGAGAACCCGGTCGTCCTCCTTCTCGGGGCGAGTGAACTCGTGTTTCTTGATGATGTTCTTCTGGTATTCCTCGCAACTGGATACTGCGACGAGGCCAATCTGTGAATGGTGGGCCATGATCTGCCGATAGAGGTAGTAGCAGGGATGGTCATCCAGTCGCAAATGGCCGTCCGCAATCAGTCGGTCCAGATTCTCCGCACCCCTGGAATAAACCTCCGTTGAATGAACATCAGTGGCAGGTGCCAAATCAATCTCGGGCTTGCTGACGTGCAGGAAACTCAGCGCGTTGCCCGCTGCCATTTCGCGCGCCTCCTCGGATGACATGACATCATACGGGAGTTCACAAATCTGTTCGGCCAATTCGGGGCTCGGTCGTAATGCTCTAAACGGTCGGATTGTTGCCATAAAGGGAGGGGACCATAGGGGCTTGGTTTTTCGGGCGCACGAAAAAACCGTATCAAGAAACAGTCCGGTGCGCATTCAAGTGAAGCCCCGGAGCGTGGCGTTTACGCCGCAGAAGCGTCCGCCTGAAACCACGCCGACCGAATTCCCGACCATTTCTCCGCTTCAACGTCTCTGTGGACTGAAGTCGGCGCTCCCACGGTCGAGCTTCGTCTGACTGCGCCCCGTGTCTATTTTTCCAAATAAGCGGAATTGTCAAAAATGTGAAGCCTCCCTATCTTCTGTCCGTCCATCCCAAGCTGCTTATGAAAAACATCCTGTTGCGAACTGCTGTAGTTGTGCTCGGAGGTGCCATGTGCGCCGGTGCCGTCACCGAGAAGGAGATTCAACAATCCATTCGAACCATCCGATCCGTGGGGCCGGAAGGGGAAGGAAATACTAAGGCCGGGAGGGCCTGGGAAAC
>CALBIE010000839.1 GCA_937893495.1 uncultured Verrucomicrobiales bacterium
CTTCGATGTTCTTTTTGAGCACGGCGGGATCTGCCGAGTGATACTCGCAAGCCGTGCCCGGTCCGACGCATTCGACCGGTGCCGCCGCAAACAGCGCGCGGACTTTCTTGCGTTCGGCCGTGGTCAGGTTCGGCTCGACCTTGTGGGCGTGCGTCGAGCGCAGTTCGATTCCCTCGTAACCGGCACTGGCGCATTGTTTCAGCAAGGTCGGGAGGTCCCAGGCTTTGCCCCAGTTGTAGGTCACCAGACCAAGTCGGATCTTGGCCTCCTTCGCCGCGGCGAAGAGTGAAAGCGGCGAGGCGGCAACCGCCAAAGCAGCGGCCGAAGATTTGATCAGGTCGCGGCGAGTCATCATCATGAAAGAAGACTAGAGCGTTGCGGCCCTTTGGCAATCGCTGATATTGCTCGACGGGTCCAACGGGCGTATTTGGACGGTGCCCCCGGAGCGCGGCGTTAACGCCGCAGAAACGTACACCTGCAACTATCGTCGCCGCTATCCGGAGGATTTCTGCACTGCGACGCCTCTGCGGACTGAAGTCCGCGTTCCCGCCGCGGGGCTCGGCCCCAATGCGCCCCGGTCCAACCGCCCAAACCGCTCGGGCTACTTGAACGTCAGGGTGTAGCGATAAACATTCGCGGTGTAGAGTTCTTCCGGATTTTCGTTCAACCGGGTCAGATAGATCTCCAGGTTTTTCTCTTTCTGACTTTCGTTGATCCAGAAGTTCGAAAGCTGCAAGCGCTCGCCTTCGCCGGTATGCCGGGTGTCGATTTCGGTCACGGTTTCCTTGATCAGACCGAGCGTCTTCTCATCCACCTCGGCAATATTCAGCGGGTAACGCGGATGCCCGGGAATGGTGGTGTGCTTCGGAAGAATGTTGCCAATCCAATACAGTTTCCCGGTTTTGCCGCTGCGGAAGAGACGATGAAAGGTGCTGCTGGAAAAAAAGTTCGAGCCGTCGCTGTAACGGAACACTTCCGGTTTGCTGAAGGTCAGCCCGCCGTCGCTGGAAACGCCAAAATACTTGTAGGCCGGACTGTCTTTTCCATTCTTTGTCACGCGCCATACGATCAGAACGCGGCCATCGCGGAGTTCGGCGACATCCGCTTCGAGTAGTCCGTTAAACGCCAGGTCGCGCGAAAGCCAGACGGACTTGCCCGCTTTCCAATCGTAGGCTTCGGTCTTTTCGTTCCATCGTCCGACATGGCACATGCCCCCGATTCCGCCTTTCTCCGGCCACACGGTTCGACCCACCGGCTTGTCCTCAATGAGCGCCGGAATTTTTGTGTTCGTGACCGGAATGATCAGACTTCCGTTGCTGTGTCGAAAGATGGACTGGCCGGGATAGCCGGTATTGTTTTTTAGAAACGCTGGATCCAGAAGATTCTCAGGACTGAGATCCTTGCCCTTCTCGTAGCGCAACATTTCAGGTGGTCCAAAAGTCCTGCCGCCATCGGCCGAAAGCCGGATCAGTGTGTGATTGTAAATCCGGCGCGGTGGACCCTGGCGCATGTCGCGCAGATGATGAATCGATAGATCGATGTGGCGCTTCGAAGCCGGATCGTAGATGCCGCAAAACTTCCAATCGATGATCGAAAACTTTTCCTTAATGGTCAGAATCGAAGGCAATGGGGTCAGCTTGCTCCAGGTTTTTCCGTCGTCGTGAGAAATCCGACGGTGCGGTTGCGTTGGGGAATCGCCATAGCCACGCACCTGATCGTCGTGCGACCATACGGTGTGAATTTCCTCGCGGTAGCCCGGTTCGCCGGTGTAGGTCCAAACCCATGGCGCCTTGTTGGGGATTGTGTTCTTCACATAAACCTCTCGTTTCACCGTCGCGATCGGTCCTTCCGTGATCGTCTGAGAAAAAACCGGTGCTACGAAAAACGCAGACATTCCAAGGACCTTGAACACATGTCTAACGCACATGCCCGGAGATTAGCCAAATGGCAACCGTTCGCCGATCTTCTTTTGGCCGTCAGAAAATCGCCGATGGGTTTGAACCGGGAACACTGGCTGTTCCGTTGCTGGTTGTCCGCTATCGAGCCTCGTCGATGATTCGTTGCGCCAGCACGTTTGCGTCGTGATGGCCTCGCTTCCACGGATCCTCCAGATCCTCGATGGTGACTTTGATGCCGTCTTTCTGAAATCGTTCCAGGTCGCCGACAGTCAGGTAGCGATCTCCCAGGACTGTTCTGCGATGGTTGGAACTGTCGTGCGCGATGATGAGGGTGAGATACTGATTTGATTCCCGTTTCACGCTGGCGAACTCATGGCAGGTCGCCAGGAATATTTCGACCAACTCAACCACGGACCAGCCAAAGCATTCGTTTCCTTCCAGCATGTTTCCCACAAAAATCTTGGGAGTGGAGGTATTGGCCAGTTCATCCACGACACCCGAAACCATCAGATGTGGAAGTACGCTGGAGAAAAAACTCCCGGGTCCGAAAACGACGGCATCCACATTGCCGAAGGCATTGATCACCAATGGATTCGACGCGACGGACACGCTTGTTCCGTTGTCATTCGATTCCGCGGTTCGCGTAAGAAAAGTTCTTTCGATACGGTCGGTGATTTCCGGCCGCTTAATTGCGGTAACCTGTTCCTCGCTGGCGACCATTTTGCCTCCTTCAAGCCGCGCGCAAAGTTGCAGATCGTTCTCCAATGAAACCGGCCAGACGTTTCCCAGAATCCCGCAGAGCTGGCGAAAAACGTAAATCGCCGTGTTCATGTCGTTGCCGTGAGCGAGGTAGGCGCCGAGTATGACCAGGTTGCCAATGCTGCCGTTGCAGAGGTCCAGCGAGGCGGGTCGGTGGGACCAGAATGTTTCCAGGTATTTCAGAATCACGTTCCGAAGATCGGTTGGCACGTTCGCGATCAGCGGATGCTCCTGCTTGAGAAACGAGTTCATTTCCTTGAGCAACTGCTCTGGCTCGCCGTCCTCTGATAAACGCCAGTTGAAGAGTCGAATCACCTCGTTGGAGATGTTTTCTCCATGAGCCATCGTCATGAGGGCGTGTCGGAGGTCGCCAATCGACAGCACCCCGAACTCATTCCGCAAGGTTCTCGAACTCCCGCCACTGTCCCACGGTGGGACGACCCGGGTCACGCGATGACCCCGACGGGCAAGGGCAATGTTACAGTTCCTGAATCCGGTTCCGCCGGCAAAAATCAAAACTCTTACAGAAACGCCGTCCACCAATCGGGCCAGCGCAGGCGGATTGAAAACTTTCGCGATTTTGGATTCGGGCCGGTGGCGTTGAATGGCTGTCCAGGAAAGAACCGCTGTTTCCGCGAATCGGATCACCCGCCGATGAAACGCGAATATACCGAGCAGAGCGAGAGAGCCGAACAGACAGGCTTCAATCGGTTTACCCATTCCGATTGAAAGAATCAGCAGAAGCACGCTGGTAAAGCCGACGCCTCTCGCTATCCGGGCCAGCGCCAATTGATACTCCAGACGCTCGCAGACCTCCGCTCCTCCCGTCGCGTAAAGCTCATGACGAAGGGCGTCCAGGCCGAGCGTAAGATTGCTTCGCCCCTTCATCCAGGCGCGCTCCGACGATTGTTGCAAGGGTTGAAAAGCAAATTCGGCCAACCCGTTCAAAAAGAATCCGGTGAGGTAGGCACCGGTCAATAGAAAGGCCGCAATGATGAATGTCTGATCGCCGAGCCGGTTGGTAATCTCGCTGCTGCCGATGCCACAGACATGGAACGCGGCAAAGATGGCGGCCAATCCCAGAATGATCAGTTCCACCGCGATGTGTATGCTTTTCATAACGACGATGGGCGTTTTAACGTTCGTTCGGCAGGTCGTCGAACAATTCCTCTGCAAGGATCCTGTCCGACGTACGACTTGACTGGAATACCTGCTTTAACCAGATGCCATTCGGGACTGGTAATACCTTCACTTTCCCGACTGTAAATCGAGCGGACTACCGTCGGTTTTCAGAATCGCTGGTGACTCTATCGGCTCACTGAAAGGGTGGTGCTTGGATCGTGAACTGATTCGCCGGGCTGGTGAGATCCGGCGGGTATAATCAAAGGTATCCATTCGGACACGGCATTTGAAGAGGTGTGCCGATATCTGAATGAAGAAAGCGGTTCTCCATCCTGAAGCAAGCCGCGAGTTTCTGAACTCCGGCCGTTACTACGAAAAGCAAAGACGGGCTTGGGCGCGGAGTACATCGAATTCGTCGATTCTTCAATTAGCCCGACCCTTTTTTGGTGCTTGCGGGTAAGGCTGCCGAGTGGCGGGTTGTCACCCGGGCACTTGCCGCAGCGACCAGTTCGAAAGGCCGGGTCACCGGGAAGAGTCCACCCATCTTTACACGACTCGTTGGGTCAGGCCGGAACGGGTGAGCGTCCCGGCCTGTTTGTCGGAGTTTCAGAACCGGAAGAACCTACACTGCCACGCCCTGGCTGCGCGCCTTGGCCCGTCACCGGGATGCCAAGCGCCTGAGTTCCGAACCGCCCGCCCAACTACCGCTGGTAGCTGATTGGGCCGGAATCCACCCTCGCTCCGCTCGACGGACTGGAATTATTGCGATTTAACTCGCTAACGTCCACCCAATCACATCCAGTCAAGTGTACGAGAGCAGAAAACAAATAGACCCCATGAAAACATCCACTTAAGCACGCCTCCTTCGAACAGTCCTTTGCGTTGCCGCAGCCATTGCCGTTCCCGTTCACGCTGACATGTTTGTCGCCAACTTTAGCTTCAACCGAATCGAACGCTACAGCCTTGCCGGTGCGTTGATAAACGCCAATTTCATCACGGGTTTGAGCGCTCCCAACGGGCTCGTGGTGTCGGGCCAGGATCTGTATGTCCTAAACCAGAACTCCGGCACGGTCGGGAAGTACACGACCTCGGGAACGACGGTGAACGCCTCGCTGATCAGCGGGTCCGGCTTCGCCTACGGCATCGCGGTGTCGGGCACGGATCTCTATGTCGTGAGCCTGGGTTCGAACCCGAATTCGGGCACGGTCGGGAAATACACGACCGCCGGGGTGACGGTGAATGCCTCGCTCATCCCCGGACTGAACAAACCATTTGGCATTGCGGTTTCGGGCGGTTTGCTCTACGTCGCGATCGGTGACAACGGCAACGCGCCCCGGGTCGCGACCTACACAACGACCGGCGTACTGGTCAATCCGTCCTTGATCTTATATCCAGTGGGAACGCAAGTCCGAGAAGTGGTGGTGTCCGGAACGGATTTGTACGTCATAATCCAGAGTATCCCCGGCCGGGTCGAAAAATACACGACTGCGGGGACGCTGGTAAACGGCTCGCTGATCACGCTGAATACCCTGGAGCGTATGGTGGTGGCGGGGCCCGATCTGTATGTCACGGCACAGGGAACCTCCCCAGGTGTCGCCACGGTCGGCAATTACACCACTTCGGGAGGCATTGTGAATGCCTCGCTGGTCGGCGGGTTGGCTTCCGCCTACGGCATCGCCGTTCAGTGCAACTCGATTTACGAACCCTATTGCTTCACCAATCTGGCCGGCTCGACCCTGAACCCCGGCAACACCCCCGGCACGGGTACCGCCGCCCAGTTCTCCGAACCTTGGGGAGTGGCCGTGGACGGTGCGGGCAACGCGTATGTGGCGGACACCCAGAACCACTGCATTCGCCAGATTACTCCCGGTGGTGCCGTCACCCTGCTCGCGGGCTCCGGCACGGCCGGCTTCGCTGATGGGGCGGGCAACGCCGCGCAATTCAGCCGTCCAACTGGAGTCGCGGTAAACAACGCCGGCACGCAAGTCTATGTGGCGGACTACAACAACCAGCGCATCCGGATGGTCACCGTTCCGGGCGGGGTGGTCACCACTGTCGCCGGCATCGGAACCATTGGCACCGCCGATGGCGACATCTCCACCGCGGAATTCCGCAATCCGTTCGGCGTGGCCCTGGACGCGCCGCGGAACCTGCTCTTTGTGTCGGATCAGAACAACCAGTCCATCCGCAAAATTGATCTCGGGCAACCGACTTCCGCATCCGGCTACATCAGCACCCACGCCGGATCGACGGGTTCGGGTGGTTACGTCAACGGCATCGCCGGCACCGCGCGGTTCAATACTCCCCGTGGGATCGCCGTGGATACATCGGGCAATGTCTATGTGGCCGACTCGGGCAACTTTACCGTGCGCAAGATCGACACCTTCGGCTTCGTCACCACGCTGGCCGGCCATCCCGTGACGCCGTTTTTGTCCGGCTGTGACGACGGCCCGGGCACCAGCGCACGATTCAGTGCGGTTCAGGTCATCAGTCCGTTTGGTGGACCCACGGGGCTGGCGGTGGACGGCGGCTTCAACGTCTATGTCACCGACCAGGGCAACCACACGATTCGCAAAATCTCCCCCGGCGGCAACGTCACGACCCTCGCCGGCCTGGAGCAGGCGCCCGGCAGCGCCGATGGCCTGGGAAGTGCCGCGCGCTTCAATTTTCCTGGCGGTATTGCCGTGAGCGCCGCGGGCCGCCTCCATGTGGCGGACACCCTCAACCACACCATCCGCGTCCAGTGCGAATGCGATCCGGCAACCATGATGCTCGATCTCTTTGCCGGGGTGACCATCCAGGGATCGGTGGGTTGTCAGTATCGAATTGACTATACGACCTTCCTGAATCCCAACCCCGCCCTCACGGTCTGGACGCCACTGACCACCATCCCATTGACGAGCAGTCCCTTTTTGTATGTGGACACGACGGCGGTCTCGGGGAGCCGCTTTTACCGCGCCGTCGCATTACCGTGAAGGAGCAGTCCTTCGGGTTGACGGATTCCGTGGCGGACCGGCTGAGAATCTGAGGCGCGACGCCGCAAATGGCAGGCGAAACGCCCGCGCTCCCCGGAACGAGATAGGTTGACTGACTCTCAAGGGTACGATCTCATTGCCGCGACATTGAGAATCGCAAGTTTATGAAACGCATCATCTTTCTACTCATCATCCTCGGCTTTCCCGATCTCGGCACCGGCGCGGAATGGACTGCCATTTTCGACGGCAAAACCCTGAACGGGTGGAAGTCAACCAGCGACGCGAACTGGCGGGTTGAAGCTGGCACCATCGTTGTCGATGAGGGCATGGGTGGACTCCTCATTCACGAGGACACTTACAAAAACTACGAACTCGACGTGGAGTTCAAGGCCGCCAAGGCTGCGAACAGTGGCGTGTTTCTCAGTACGAAGGAAAAACCCCGGAACCTCACGACCGACTGTTACGAACTCAACATCGCGCCACCCGACAATCCTTTTCCGACCGGCAGCCTCGTCGCCCGGAAGAAAGTTGAAGGCGCGGGCGAAACCGATGCCTGGCGCCGATTCGAAGTGCGGGTCGCAGACGGTCGCGTCACCGTCAAACTGGACGGCAAGGAAGTGTTGGACCACCGTGCCAGGCCCCCGGCAGTTGGAATCCGCATCGGGCTCCAGAAGAACAGTGGCCGCGTCGCTTTTCGCAACATTCACGTTCGCAAACTCCCCTAGCTGGAGCGCTTATCCGTGGAGAGATTCGCGTTGAAGTCGATCACAAGATGCATCAGGAAAGCATCGCGATTGGAACCATCGCGGAGACATACCAGAGCAAAGTCCCGAGCACAAATGTCACGCCGATCAGCACGCGCCAGCCCTTCCGCATCGGTTGCATGAAGAGCCCGGTGGCAGGCAATACGAGCAAAAGAAAAAGCGGGATGACGCTTCTGACAAACGCAAAGTGAGGTCGTCTATACTTTGCCGTTACAAGTTCGCCGGTTCGCTTGATCGGATTCGGCCGGCTCTGACCAACATCCCAGTAATAGACGCCGGCGAAAGGTTCGGTGCTCCGCCTCGGAAACGCTGCCGCCCCGGGGATTCACTCGAATGCGCCCCGTTCCATGACGTCAGGACGGTCCGCGCGCCAACCAGGTCGCTCTCAAGGTGTGCGTTTGCTTCATGGGTTCGCGGCAACCCGGACAGCAGGGAATGCCGAGCGTCTTGCCGGGCTTTTTTTCGACCTTGCTTGAGGCGCTGATTTCAAGCGGCAACCGTCTTGGATGCCAATCCTTAGAATGACAACCTTATGTTGCATATGCAACATAAGGTTGTCATTGCTGGGAGAGGTTTTCAGCGGGCTCGACCATGGATTGTGTCGTTCGTATGAGTACGGCCACAGGTTGCGGCTAGGACGGTCGGGAACCGCGGACGTTTGAGGTAATCACGCAGTTGGTTCTCACTGATCGAGGCGCGGTCGCAGCCGAAGTGTTCGTGAATCAGCCGCAGATTGCGGTAGTAGGCGTGGCGGGTGGGGATGGCGTCGTAGCGGAGCCCGAGCAAGCGCGCGAACTCGTCCATGGAAGGCCATGGATGATCGTAGCCGAGCGGGTCGAAACGGCGTGCCGCTGCTTGACAGACACAATATCCGCCGCGTGTCGGAGCGCGCTGTGTCGCAGACCAGCCGCAGCAGGTTCGGTCGTCGAGTGATGTGGTATATTCCAAGGCATTCGTCCGGAAGACGCTGCTGCGACTGGTTCTTCAGGCACAGTCGCGGTCCGGGGACGGTGCGCGGCTGCGCCTCCTTCCAATTCACCATCGGAAAAGGGTTTACCTGCCAAATGAAGACAGCGTAGATCGGATTCATGAATCTCGGGAACCCATCTGCCACAAGTCGGCACACCGTCAGCGGAAATCCGGGCAAGGATTGATTCAATTAACACTTAAATCTTCGGCCAGGCCGGGTTAGGATTCAATCGATGAAACGATTCCTTTTTGCCGCCCTCATTCTGTTTTGCTTTCGCGATTCCGCGCGCGCACTTGAACGACCTCACATCGTGCTCGTCATGGCCGACGATCAGGGCTACGGCGACACGGGTTTCACCGGACATCCCTTTGTGAAGACGCCAAATCTCGATGCCATGGCCAGGGCGGGTGTTGTTTTTAATCGGTTTTACGCCAGCGCCCCGGTTTGTTCGCCGACGCGGGCGAGTGTCATGACCGGGCGTCATCCGTTTCGCGGAAACGTGCCCAATCACGGTCATTACCTGCGCCCGGATGAGATCACAATCGCCGAAGCCTTGCGGGGCGCTGGCTATGTCACCGGGCATTTCGGTAAGTGGCACATTGGTTCAGTTCAGGCCGAAAGCCCGACCTCCCCGGGCCATGCCGGATTTGATGAATGGCTCTCGGGTCTGAATTTTTTTGACAACGATCCGTATCTCAGTCGCAACGGAAAATATGAACAGATCCGAGGCCCTGGATCGGTTATCACCATGGACGCGACGATTGCGTTTCTGACCAAACACAAAAGCAGAGGCAAGCCGATGTTGGCCGTGACGTGGTTCCCGTCACCCCACGACCCTCATGCGGAAATTCCGCAGGATATTCCTGGCGCGGCCACGCTCTACAATGACAAGCAAACCAAAAAAGCTGGATACTTCAGGGAGATCACATTGCTTGACCAACAATTGGGAAAGCTTCGCCAAAGCCTGCGCGATCTCGGGATCGAAAAGAATACGCTCCTGTTCTATTGCAGCGACAACGGCGGGCTGGCCGTGGAATCTTCCGGGGGGCGTGCCAGAAAAGGGAGCATTTACGAAGGTGGATTGCGGGTCCCGGCAATTCTCGAATGGCCTGCCAGGCATCAACCCAAGTTGATCAGCACGCCCGCGTACACCTCCGACATTTATCCCACACTGTTGGCGATAGCGGGTGTCAAAATCGACTCCCAACCACTGCTCGACGGCATTGACCTTACCGACATCATTGCCGGGAAACAGACCAAACGTCCGCCCATGGGTTTCTGGCATGGATTCCGAGGAGGGCAGGGCACGTGGAGCGACCGGATCATCAAGGCTCTGATGGAGGCTCAACAAAGCGGGAAGCCGAATCCCCATCCCGAACGTCTCCTCAAAAACGTCAAAGAGTTCCCGACCTTCGATAAAAGCGATCTTGAAGGGCATGCCGCGTGGAATGCCTGGCCCTGGAAACTTCACCGGATTGAGAAAAAGCAAGAAGTCCGTTTCGAGCTGTATCACCTCGTGAACGATCCGATGGAGGCGAACGATCTGAGTGGCCGTGAACCCAGGCGCGTCGCCGCGATGAAAACCTCGTTGGAGAACTGGCAGCGTTCGGTTCTGGATAGCTGGGAAGGGAAGGATTACGCCAAGTGATTATCCTCAACAGTTGAATAAATGTGAGAGCCGAAATTCATTTCTGCGGATCTTGGGGGCCGTAAACAAACCCGGTTCAGGATAAACGGTCACGTATCGTTTCTCACGTTCGCGCATTGCCGTAGTTTGAACGTGGACGCCGTCTGATCGGGCTTGTACAAAGGATTCCGAAACTGAGAAGCTGCTGCCGCCATGAAAAAAAATCTATAATGATTGCCTGTCGTGAACTGCTTGCTTTGGTGGCGCTTGTCGCTGGAGCGGCGGCGCTTTGCCCGACTACCGGGCTATCAGCCGAGGAGATCGGAGGCGCGAGCCCGCTCTCTGAAATTCTGCCCGGCAAACCCTGGCCGGAGCGCAGGAAGGAAGTGGAACGGCGGTGGCTCGAACTGTTGGGCGAATTTCCGAAGGAGGTTCCAAAGGTGCGACCTGAAATGAAGGAAGTCGCGAAGGAAAATGGCTTCACTCGCTATCATGTCAGCTTTCAGTCCGAAGCAACCGATCGAGTGACGGCATGGCTTTTGGTGCCGGATGCTGCCCGGAAGAAACCGACACCGGCGATCATCTGCATTCACAGCACGACGTTTGGATCCGGGAAGGACAGCACGACTGGAATTTCCGGCAGGCGACCCATCGATCCGCCACGTGACCCGAAGATCGGCGTGGCCTACGGGAAAGATTTGGCGGTGCATGGTTTTGTGACTTTGAGCATCGATTTGCTCACCGACGGCGAGCGGATCCATCCCGGCGACCGAATCATGGACACGCGGCGTTTCTATCTCGAGCATCCCGAGTGGTCGATGGTTGGAAAGACCATTTGGGACGTCATGCGCGGCGTCGATTTTCTTCAAACACTTGATTTCGTGGATCACCAGCAGATCGGTTGCACCGGCTGGTCAATGGGCGGGCACCTGTCAATCTTCGCGGCCGCCTTCGAGCCGCGGATCACTGCCACGATCAGCAATGGCGGTGTGCTCGACTGGTATCGTCACTCGGATGCCTGGTCCCGGCGGCCTGCTTCCTGGCAACCATGGAAAGAAGGAGAACCGAAAACCAACAACAAGGACTTCCAGCGTCGCTTCGGATTTACGCCGAACAGTGGCCCTTTCATTTTCTTGAAGAAGTTTCGCCCCTACATCGACGATCAGAGTCTGCGAATTCCGGTTGATTTGGACAGTTTGATGGCGATGGTTGCGCCCCGGCCGCTGATGATCATTTCCAGCGAACAGGAGTTTTACCGTCACAAGATTTTTCCGAAAGTTCTCGAGACGTTCCCAATTTATGCCAATTGGCGTGATGCCGAAGGGCTTCCCAGTGCCCTGAAAGCCCGGCAGGAACGCATCGGCTACGCCGCGACTCTGGAATACTACGAGACGCAACACAAAATGAAGCCCGAGCGCATGCCTGGAATGTTGAGTGCACTCGGTGCTGGTGATTGTTTCAGTTGGTTTTCATTTCCCGGAGGTCACAGCTATCCGGGAGTCGCGAGACGATTGACGTTCGCCTGGTATGACCGGTGGCTTGGACGCACATTAGAATGATGGATTTCATCTTCAGCGGCCGCGCCAAACGCAGCCCAGTCAATCGTATTGATTCTGACCGGGAGGAGGTAAAATGACGTCCTCCACCGGACAAGTCCCGCGCGCGTGGCTTACCGTGGGTCTGCTCTGGTTCGTGGCGCTGCTGAACTATCTGGACCGCGTCATGATTACCACGATGCGCGAATCATTGACGGAAGCGATTCCCATGACCGATGCGCAATTCGGCCTGCTTACCACCGTCTTTCTCGTGGTTTACGCTCTGCTGAGCCCTATCGCTGGATTCCTTGCGGATCGGTGGAGCCGGAGCCGGATCGTTTTTGGGAGCCTGTTCATCTGGTCAGCCCTCACCTGGCTTACCGGCTACGCGAAAACCTACGATCAACTGCTGGTGGTGCGTGCGCTGATGGGTGCCAGCCAGGCGGCGTACATTCCGGCGTCGCTCGCCTTGATTGCCGACTATCATCGCGGCGCCACGCGCTCGTTCGCAACCGGGGTGCATGTCACTGGCATCAGCATCGGTTCCGGTTTGGGTGGCGTGGGCGGCTGGATGGCGGAGACGAGTGGGTGGGATTACGCGTTCAAATTTTTTGGCCTCGTCGGCATCGCCTACGCCGTCGTGCTCATATTTCTGCTGCGCGACGCGCCGGCCGATGCCGCTGAAACGGTTGCTTTATCAGACCCGCACCGGAAGCCCCGCTTCGGTGAAGCCGTGGCCAGTCTCTTTCGCAGCGGTTCTTTTCTCCTCCTGATCGTTTTCTGGGGCCTGATCGGACTTACCGGCTGGGCGGTCGTTGGTTGGATGCCGACCTATCTGGGTGAACAGTTCCAGCTCAAACAAGGAGTCGCCGGGATGTCAGCGACTGGGTACCATCACCTTGCGTCTCTGCTGGGTTTGCTCATCGGTGGAGCCTGGGCGGACCGCTGGAGCCGCACCAATAACCGCGGGCGCATTCTGGTTCCGGCCATCGGGCTCGGCGTCGCGGCGACCGGCGTCCTGCTGGTGGCAACTACCGGTCAGTTCGGCCTCGCCATCGCGGGCTTGATGCTCTATGGGCTGTCGCGATCATTCACGGATGCCAATTTAATGCCGATTCTCTGTCAGGTATCCGACCCGCGTTATCGAGCCACGGGCTTCGGTATTTTGAACATGTCCGCCTGTCTCGTCGGCGGTATGACGATTTATCTTGGTGGCGTGATGCGCGATGCAAATATCAACCTCAGCATCCTTTTCCAATGCGCTGCCGTTGGCCTGATCGTCTGCGCCGGGATACTGCTGCTCGTAAGACCGATCAGTAGAGGGAAATCAGATGACGCCGCGATATGAAGGAATCCTGCCAACGATGAAACGCTACCGTCGCACCATTCTGGCAACCTGCTGCGTGCCGTGGAATGCGGACTTCAGTTTCGCGGAGGAGATTTTCAGGCGTCAGATTCGGCACCTGATCGCGCACGGCATCCGGGACCTCTACATTTTTGGCACGGCAGGCGAGGGCTATGCGGTCACAGAGTCGCAGTTTGATGAAATCACCCGTGTCTTTCTCGATGAAACTCGTGGCGATGACGTGCAAAGCATGGTCGGCCTCATCAGCCTCTCGCTGCCGGCAATCATCGAGCGCATCGAGCGGGCGAAGGATATGGGCGCGCGCCGGTTTCAATTGAGTCTGCCGAGTTGGGGTGCATTGAACGATGCGGAGGTCAAAACGTTTTTCCGCGAGACCTGCGGGCGTTTTCCGGAGTGCGAGTTTCTCCACTACAACCTGATGCGCGTCGGGCGCATTCTCACAGGTGAGGAATATGGGCGACTTTCCGCCGATCATGCCAATCTCGTCGCCACGAAGAACAGCACCGCCGACGAGGCGCGGCTCCGCAGCCTCATGGATGATGCGCCGCAGCTCCAGCATTTCATCACGGAGGCTGGATTCGCCAAAGGAGCGATGATGGGCGAGTGCGGATTCCTCGTTTCCGTCGCCTCGACCAACTTCGCCCGCACCCACGACTACTTCCGCGCGGGTTGCGAACGTGATTCCGCCACGCTGAACGCAATGGCGGAGGGGGTTGAAGGCATGATCGCCGATTTGAAAGCGGCAGTGGCTGACAACGCGCACATGGACGGCGCGTTTGACAAAATGTATTGCCGCGTGCATGACGACGCTTTTCCGCTGCGTCTTTTGCCGCCCTACTCGTCGGTCAGCGAGTCTGCGTTCCTGCGGTATGTCGAACTTCTTCGCAAAAATCATCCGAGCTGGTTGCCCAACTCCAGGTTGGCATGATGAAGCACCTCATCTTCGCCGCAGTAGCATCCGCGCAGAGTCTCAAGCGCGCGCTGCCCGCCGCCACCTTCACCGATGTCCCTCGCATCCTCCGCATTCAGGCACAACCGGACGCCACGCCGGAGCCTTTCCAGCTCAAACATCTCACGCGGAAATGAACAAGCCCGTCTGCCTCACCACTGCACTGCCTTTCGTGGAGGCCGCTTCCGGAAGGGAGCCGCTGATCGAAGATTTGGACATGCGTGTGCTGCGTGGACTCCCGGCCGATGCGCCGTGGCCCGAGGAGGATGCCGGCGGGGTCGAGGCGATGTTTTGCACGCGACCGCCTCCGAATCTTTCCGCGTTCAAAAAGCTGCGTTGGCTGCAAATCGAGTCCGCAGGCTTCTCTCAACTCTTCCCACATCGCCTGGGTGAGAAAGGCATTGTCGTCACCAATGCTCGCGGCATCTTTGACTGCCCCATTGCGGAATGGAACATCGCGATGATGATCAATCTCGTGCGCGATGTGCGAACGTTGATCCGCAACCAGAACACGCATGTGTGGGAACGCTCCGCGCAGTTCACCGGTGAGATTCGCGGGCGCACCGTCGGCATTTGGGGTTACGGCGGCATCGGTCGCGAGACGGCGCGGCTGGCGAAGGCGATGGGTATGCGCGTCCACGTTCTCACCCGGTCCGGGAAAAAATCACGCTCTGATTCGACCTGCATTGCGGGAACGGGCGATCTCGATGGCACGCTGCCGAATCGCTATTTTGAAGGGCGGGAAACGGCGGAGTTTCTCAGCGGACTGGACTTCCTCATCCTCGCGCTGCCACTCACGGCGAAGACGGAGAGCCTTATCGGCGAGCGTGAACTGCGGATGCTGCCACGCGGCGCGTTTGTGCTCAATCCCGCACGCGGTCCGCTAATCCAGGAGGCGGCGCTGCTCGCCGTGTTGCGCGATGGTCATCTCGGCGGTGCGGCGCTCGACACGCACTACCAGTATCCGCTGCCAGCGGAGCATCCGCTCTGGAGTTTTCCGCACGTCATTCTTACGCCGCACATTTCCGGCACCGCTTTCTCGCCGCACTTTCGCACGAGCCTGCTTGAAATTTTCCGCGAGAATGCCCGGCGCTTTGCGGCGGGCCATGAACTGCTCAATGTCATCCCCCCCGGCGACCTCCAATGAAAATCACCCGCGTCCGCACAATCCTCTCCACCGCTCCGCAGAAGGACATTTTCATGAAATCCCGAACCCGGCGTTCGGCGGCTTTCATTCTCATCGAGACCGACACGGAACTCACGGGCCTGGGCGAGACTTACGCGGGTTACTTTGTGCCCGAGCTGGTTCCGGGCATCGTGGAGTTCTACGAACCAATCCTCGTCGGCCAGTCGCCGATGGATGTGGATGTGCTCTCCCGCCGCATGTTCAATGCGGGAAAATTCTGGGCGCGGGTCGGCCTCGGCTCCATCGTGCTCAGCGGCCTCGAATCCGCGCTGTTCGATCTCAAAGGCAAGGCGCTCGGCGTGCCCGTCTATGAACTTCTTGGCGGACGCTGCCATGAGACGCTGCCCTGTTACGCAACCGGCGGCACCAGCCCGCATGATCGCGGCGAGTTAGAGGGTAAAGTCGCGCAGTATCTCAGTCTCGGTTTTACCGCGGTGAAGCTCGGCGCGGGCTTGTATCGGCCCGGCCATCCCGTCGTGGCGTCGCGCACGCCGCAAGAGGCGCGCGATGTCGAGGTGGACAAGGTCGAGTTCTTCCGGCAGCGCTTCGGCGATTCCTTCCAGCTCAATCTCGATGCGCACATGGACAACCTCGGCGAGGCAAATCACGTCTGGAATCTGGCCACCGCGCAGTTCGTGCTCCAGGCGCTGGAGCCGTATCCCATCGGCTTCTTCGAGGAACCGCTGCCTTACACCGACATGCGCGCTTACGCTGCGCTGCGCGAATCGACCACCATCCCGGTCGCCGGGGGCGAATGCCTCACCAGCCTCGAGGAATGGCGCGACTGGCTGGAGCATCGGCCCTTCGCGCTCGCGCAACTCGACGCGTCCTATATGGGAGGCATCATGAATTTCATCAAAATCGCGCGATTGTGCGAGCTGCAGGGTGTCTCCATCGCCACGCATGCGTGGTCGGCAACGCCAGGCGTCGCCGCGAATCTGCACGCGGCCTTTGCCTGCCGGAACACCGCCGTGTGCGAGATGGCAGCCTACAATCCATCGCGCTCCGATCTGAGCACGCACATCGAGGCACCGCTGCTCTCAGAGCTGTGGATCGAGCCGCCCGTGTTGGAAAACGGGCGCCTGCGTCTCGCGTCCACACCGGGCCTTGGCGTGCAACTGCCCGATGGCTTCATCGAGCGTCATCCGTTTGAACCGGGCAGCGGCGAGTTCAATTCCGTGGAAGGCAAAATCCTCCAGCCATGAACAACCTCAACACTCAACAGATTTTGCAGGACTACGACCGCGACGGCGTCGTAGTTATCCGTCAGTTCCTCACCGCCGATGAAGTCGCCGCAGTGCGAGCGGAACTGGAACGCTACATCCGTGAAGATCTGGCCGGTCGTCCCGCCGATGCGGCAACGATGGAAGCGGACGGAAAGACCGTGCGCAATCTCTGGCGGCTTGAACTTCACAATCCCAAGCTGCGCGCACTCGCGGAGGGCGACGACATCCGCACGCTCATCGCATCGCTGGTGCATGGAGAGCCGGTGCTGGCGGCCGTTGAGACATTCAACAAACCCGCGCGTGTCGGTTCCGGGGTGCCGTATCACCAGGACAACGCCTACTTCTGCCGCACGCCTCCGGACATGCTCACCGTGTGGATTGCCATCGATCCGGTCACGCCGGAGAACGGCCCGGTATTTTCCGTAAAGGGTTCGCATCGCGGCGGCGTGCTGCCGACAAAACCCAGCGGCGTGCGCGGCAACTCCATCGGCATGGCCGAGCCATCGACGGTGCCGCTGAAAGAACAGTTTTGCGGCCTGCTCGCGCCTGGTGACGCCACCATTCATCACTGCAAGACGATCCATCACTCCGCGCCGAACACGACGGACCGGTCGCGGCTGGGCCTGCTGTTTGTTTTTCGCGGCAGCCACACGCAAACGGATCCAGCATTGAAAGCCGTTTACGCGGCCGCAGCCACCGCCACGCCGCCCGCTTGAACTACAACGGAAGAATCCAACCAAGATAATTCATCCCGTAATTCCCGCCATGACGATCATGCCCAGCAACACATCAAACACAGTCGATGCCGTGAAAAAGCCCCGACTCCGCGCTGCCTCGCTTGAGTTCGCCATCACTCCCGACACAGGGGGGCCGACGGTTGGAAAAACGGGTGCGAAGGTGCTAATGGTTGCCGGAGCCCTGAAGTCCACCCTCACTCTCTTGCAGGACGGCGACGTGCGCCTTTGCCTGGTGACCACGCATTTCAACTCGCCCAAGGCGGCCAACGTGAGCGCGATGTTCCGTCGCACGATTGCGGAAGATCTTCACCTGCCTGTCTCGCATGTCCTGCTGTTCGTCTCGCACAACCACACCGATACGAAGATGGCCGGCAACCAACTGGAGGCCTATGAAACCTTCGCCATCCCGCCGGAGAATGGATTGCCTGAGCCGGAGTTGCTGCCCGCAGGCCGCGAGTTGCTCGATCAACTTCGCAGTCATGCCGTGCGCCTGCCCGCGCTGCTGCAACCCGTGACCGTGTGGTGGGCGGAAGGTTCAGAAGGACGCATCACTTACAACCGCAAAGGCCGTCGCGCGGATGGCTCGTC
>CALBIE010000840.1 GCA_937893495.1 uncultured Verrucomicrobiales bacterium
CCGGTGTTGGATATGTGGCGGTGCATCTGCAGCATATTGGCAGCGATGACGGCGTATGGAAGACTGCCAGAGGATTGCAAAAGATACTCGCCTTGAAGAAGGCCACGGCGGATGTGCGAAATTCCATCAATCGACCCAAGGATGTTTCATTTGCAATCGACGAGCTGACCCGGATGAATGTTTCGCACAAGGTATTGAAAGGCCGATTGGATTTGAGGCGCATTGGGGTAGGTGGTCACAGCTATGGCGGATATACAGCGCTGGCGATTGCCGGGCAGAATTACACGCGTGGCAAGACGGGCGATGGTCGCGATAATCGGGTGTTGGCGGCGATACAGATGAGCGCACCGGTGCCGTCGGAGCGAATTCGTGGATACGCGTACGACACGATTTCGATCCCGATGTTCCACATGACCGGTACCAAGGATGAGAGCCCAATCAACTCGACGACCGCCGCGGAACGCCGGATTCCCTTCGATCGAACAAAGGGGGAGGCCTGCTTCTTGAACTTCAAGGATGGCGATCACGCCATCTTTTCCGGACGGAAGCGCCTGTTGCGAACGGCGCAACAGCAGGATGCGATTTTCCATCGGCACATTTGCCGGAGTTCGACGGCCTTCTGGGACGGATATCTGAAGGGTGATAAATCGGCGAGGAAGTGGTTGTTTGGCGGAGGATTCAAACAGGAGCTTGGCGGTGCCGGAGTTTTTGAAACTCGTGCGAGGTAATTTCTATTTCAGGATTGGAACGCCGGTTAATCATTGCCCAGCCAGCGACACGCGTTGGCGAGGATTTGAATCATCTTCGGTTGCTTGAAGACGGGATAGGTCTCGTGACCGGGACGAAAGTAGAAGAGTCTGCCCTTGCCGATGTTCCAGACCATGCCGCTGCGGAATCGCTCGCCTGACTCCCATCGTTCTTCAAAGATGACTGCATCGGGATCGGGTACGTGGAACGGTTCGTTGTACATCTCCGTTTGGCGAACTGGAAAAGTCTTTGGCAATCCCTCCGCGATGGGATGTCCCGGTGACTTGACCGCAATCGTGCTCGGTTTTCCGTCAGCCCGGTAGTCCGGAAAGCAACAGTTGGGTAGATCGACGCGGACGGTTGCGACCTGCCGCCCACGCTTCAGGGCGTAAAAGGCGGGCGTCACCAGGGAGTCCGACGCCGGAGGAAAGCGCCCGGGTGGCGGAATGAATTCGAAATTGATTTTCCGGCCCTTTGCGGAATCCGGATATCTTTGCCGGGTCACCAACCGGGTGCGTTCATTCATCGCCTCCATGAACGGCGTGGACCAATGTGCGGAGTGCAGGACAATCAGGTCGAGCGTTCCGGCCTGGAGGCGTTTGATGATCTTCGTTCGAGCGGTTTCGGGCGTGATTTCTCCCTGTCGCGCATGGCCCCACCAGATCAGCACGTTCGCCCAGTCGAGATTGGCCGCGGACAGACCCTGCTCGGGGTCGTCCATCGCCACGGATCGCAATTCGAGGTCCTTGGCAGACGCCTTCAATCGCGTGGCAATTTCGTTGCCGAGAAAGTTGTCGTACGCCTCCGCCTGACGCGGTTGACGCTCGTCCCAGATCAGGACACGAGTCGGCTCAGCCAAAACGGCATTCACGAACGCGAAGCAACCAATCAAGGGTAACAATTTGAAACGCATGCCATTTTGTATCCGCTGAATCGACCTCACGTCAATCAACGCGCTTGCTCTAAAGTCCTCCACGGCTGCATTCGCATGAATGCCCCGGTAGGAGCGCGGCTGTGTTCGATAGAACCAGCCGCAGCAACTTTCCCAGCCAAGGCAGATCCGTGCAAAACAGAATTCGGGGGATCGTGCCAAGTCACAATCATTGGGCGACTGCTGCAGCTGGTGCTCCGCACACCGCCGCGCCCCGGTTCATGGCCTCGATTCGCAATCGTTGGGGTTTTCTTTCCCATGAACCTGCTGGAGCGCCGGCCTCCGGCCCGGCAAGTTCGGCATGGGAGCCAGTATCCGGCTAGGTCGGAGGCCGGCGCCCCGAGTGCACGGGTTCAGGGGTTCAAAGCGCGAAGTTTCTTTTCGGCGAAATCTCTGCCAATTCCAATTGGGAATTCAGGTTGGGTTCTTCGTGCCTTCGTGGTTGTGAAACGCGTTGTCAAACCAGTTGACGGGCGGGCGGGCGGGAGTAATCTGAACACGACGAAAAGAAGCAATGGCGAGGAAGCGAAAATGCAGGAAAAGTCCGCATATATCACATAGTCGTGCGTTTATTCACGACAAATAATAGGCTCTGATGATTACATTCACTAGCCGTTATACTGCCGGGCTTACTGGCCTCGTGTTTGTCGGCTCCGCCTCTTTTCTTTTTGTCACTTGGCACACTATCCCGTCGTGGATGTTAGCGGTCGCAATCGGGTCGGGCTGCGCCATCTATTTGGTGATGCGGCTGTTTCAGTCATTGCCGATCCTGCCTGGGTATTTCGTTATGATCCCATTTATCATTTCGGTCGCGAAGCACGAGGGCTATTTGAGTACCCATGGCATTGACCAACCAATGTGGCAGAGTTCTCTTGTGATGGTTACATATGGTCTGTTCCTGTATGGCGTATCCTTCTTACTGTGCTGTCCATTTGGTGTTCCTCCGGCCTACCAAACCAGTGGATT
>CALBIE010000841.1 GCA_937893495.1 uncultured Verrucomicrobiales bacterium
CTGAGTGTCCGCCTTGACGACGATGCGAAGCGCTTTCGTTTTCTGCTTTTCAAGAGTTTGAAAAATCTGGTCGAGGGTGATCTTGGGACGCCGCTCCTCGGCTTCCAGAACTCTGGCTTCCTCCAACCGTTCGGAAGCGAGTTGGCGGGCTTCTTTTTCGTTTTTGACGACGCTGAATTCATCGCCAGCCCGTGGCACCCCATTCAAACCGAGAACACTGACGGCATACGACGGACCCGCCTCTTTCATCCGCTGACCATCTTCACTAATCAGGGCACGGACACGTCCGTGATGGTGACCGCAAATTACAACATCTCCAATATGCAGTGTCCCCTTGCGAACCAGCACAGTCACGGTAGGTCCACCGGGTTGAAGGCCGGATTCAATGACGTTACCAATGGCTTGCCGTTTCGAATTAGCCCTGAGCTCCAGCAATTCGGCCTGCAAAAGAATCATTTCCAGCACTTTGTCAACGCCGTCGCCTTTGAGCGCCGAACATTCCACAAAAATCGTGTCACCACCCCAGTCATCCGGCGTCAATCCCTCTTCCTGCAACTGCTGTCGCACGCGCATCGTATTTGCACCGGGATGATCCATCTTGTTGACAGCGACAATAATCGGCACTTCAGCGGCTTTAGCATGACTCAATGCCTCAAGTGTCTGCGGTTTCACGCCATCATCGGCACCCACCACCAGAATCACTATGTCAGTGACATCGGCGCCGCGTGCGCGCATCGCACTGAACGCGGCGTGTCCCGGCGTGTCGAGAAAGGTAATTTTCTGTATTTCCTTTTTCCGCTCCGGATGCGGAAAGGAAATCGTGTAAGCACCGATGTGCTGTGTGATTCCGCCGGCCTCGCCAGCCACGACGTTCGACTTGCGAATGCGATCGAGCAGAGTCGTCTTTCCGTGATCGACATGGCCCATGATCGTCACGACTGGCGGTCGCAATTCCATGTCCTCGGATTTATCCTCCTGGTCGGTCTGAACTTTCTTTTTCTCTGCACGCACGCCTTCACCTTTGGCGCGTTTTTCAAGTTCAAACCTGAATCCGTGCTTGGCGCACAACTGTTGCGCGACCGGCTCCTCGACCGCCTGGTTGACGTTGGCAAACACGCCCAACTCCATCAGATCGGCGATTAACTGAAAGGGCTTGCGATTGATCTTGGCCGCCAGCTCCCGGACAACGATCGGCGGCTTCATAATCACCAGCGGCGCACCCGAGGGCACGGACGCCGACGCAACATTTGGCTTCGTCGCCACTCTCGCAGCATCACCCCGGGCCAAAGGTTTTCCATCTCGTTTCGCATCACGGTCGCGCCTGGGAGCGTCAGCCGGTTTTTCACGCTGACGTTCAGTGCCGCGGCGGGGGGCAAATCCTTTTAAATCAATAAATCCAACTCGTTCACCAATTTTTGGGCCAACCGGCTCCTCGGGCACCTTTTCTTCAACGGGAGCATCAGCCTCGATCGCCAATTCTTCCTCCGTCACTTCCTCCGCGGGCACTTCTTCCTCGGACGACGTTTCTTCGACAGTCGAATCCTCTTCCGGATCGCCCACCGCGAGTGGCGGCTCAACTTCAACTGGTGGTGCTTCCGGTTCCTCGGATTTGATGATGACGATCGGCTCAGGCTTGGGCGCGGCTGGCTTTACCGGCTCAGGCTCCTCAGAAGAGGATTTGATGCCTAATTGCTGCCCAATCTGCTGTTCGAGATACTCGGCAGTGATCTTGTCGAGCGAACTGGATGCAACTTTGGCGTTCTCGATACCAAGGTCTTTGGCCTTGGTCAGAACTTCCCTACTGGCGATTCCCAGTTTGCGAGCAATATCGTAAATCCGAACGGGCATAAATGATTACCTAAATCCAAATAGATTACGCCAAATCTAACGCGGGCCGTTGGCGAACAATGTTTTCCGTCTCTAACTTGCCGGAGCGCTTTCCGTAAGTGCCTGGCTTTTTTTTGCAAGGGCATCCTTAATCGCGGCCAGGACCGATGCGGCTT
The DNA here is from genome assembly GCA_937893495.1 of uncultured Verrucomicrobiales bacterium. Classification (GTDB taxonomy): domain Bacteria; phylum Verrucomicrobiota; class Verrucomicrobiia; order Limisphaerales; family JAYPXF01; genus CALBIE01. The sequence goes on from CALBIE010000841.1 coordinate 2,004, forward strand.
GTACCCCGATTTCGGGAACATCCACCAGGTCACTTTCCTCGACTTGCGATAGATCCTCGAGGGCATGAAAGCCGGTACGAACAAGCACTTCAGCCATCTCGGGCGTGATGCCTTCGACCGAGGCGAAAGCACCAACGGCCTGGGCTACTTTCTCTTCCAGACCGAGCAGGACAACCGGTTCAGCCTCGATGTTAACCTGCCATCCGGTAAGCCGGGACGCTAATCGGGCATTTTGCCCGCGCTTGCCAATTGCCAGCGAGAGTTGATCTTCGCTCACAAGAATCTTTACCGCGCGATGCGATTCGTCGATTTGAAACGCCTTCAGACGCGCGGGTGCCAGCGCATTCGTCAAATAGGTCTGGATATCCGTATCCCACTTAATGATATCCATCTTCTCGTTATTAAGCTCACGAACGATATTCTTCACTCGCTGTCCGCGTAATCCGACACAAGCCCCTACAGGATCGACTTTGGAATCCCGGGAATGAACCGCCAGTTTCGTCCGAAAACCAGGCTCACGGGCGATCCCCTTGATTTCAACCGTTCCGTTGGCGATCTCCGAAACCTCGAGCGTGAACAGTTTAATCACAAACTCCGGCGCGGCCCGACTGAGAATGATTTCCGGGCCGTAGGATGTGTTTTCGACCGCCTTGACATAAC
>CALBIE010000842.1 GCA_937893495.1 uncultured Verrucomicrobiales bacterium
CCGCAACAACGATTCACTCCTCCCATGGACGGCGGATTTCGTGGCGGACCTCCGATGATGGGTGGCCGTCCGCAAGGCGGACCTCCCGGTCCCGGCTTCCGTGGACCACAGTCTTTTCGTCCATCCTTCAAAGCACAACGCCAATCGAGTGGACACGATTCCAGACAATCGGTTCGTGGCAACCAGCGCGGGAGTGATGCAGGTGTCGGGGCGCAATCCCAAATGCAACGTGGACCTCAGGGTCCGGGATTCCGTGGCGGACCACGACCGGATTTGTGGACGAGAGAGCCAGGCAATCGTGGCTCTCAACAGTCGCAACGCGGACTGCGGGGACAGCAGTTCCGTGAACCTGGTTCAAATTCCTCCAGTCGTGGCCCATCGCAACGTCCTGACGGTGATCGTGTTGGACCGGATTCAAGGAAGGAAGACGGAGGATCTGCGCCGAAGGACATGAATCGTTCGAACTCCGGTTTTCGTGGAAGTCCGCCGTGGAGCAATCAAGGTTCGGAATTTCGTGGCCCACCATCTGATCGGCGTCCATCGGGTGGGCCGGGTCCTGATGGTTTTCGTGGTCCGCCGGATTCGCAGCGCGGTGGTCCTCCGTGGCGTCGGCCAGATCAGTCGAAGAGCCAAGCTTCCAACGAGCATCGCCGCCCGTCGTTGGATCGCGATGGAGCACCTGCAAAGGAAATGAAACGCCCGGATGCGGCACCCTCCCGTGAGCAGAACCGGTCGGCAGCGAAGCCGACGGATCGTGTTCCGAATGCCCGCGAGGGGCAGGGGCGTGATACCAAACCCGATGTGCGCAAACCTGAGTTGCGTCGCGAGGGACCTCCGAAGAAGGACGGTGACGTGCGGAGGGAGTCGCCCCGTGATGGCGACGCCAAGTCCGGCGTTCGCCGACAGAATCCGCGCGAAGGCGAAAGCACTTCCGGCCGCCGGCCACCACCGCGCGAAGGCGATCGCGATTCCAGCCGACGGGAAACGCCGCGCGATGGCGCTGGAGATCGGGAATAACGTTCGTGTTGCTACTTTCGGCGGATCGTCCTCACATGAAAGGCTTCCAGCCGGCATAAGCCGGAACGAAGCGGTTGGTGCGCGGAATTTATTCCGCGGAAACGTGGATTTGCCGATCTGTTTCCGACTCTTGAATAGGGTGTCCAGACACACGGGATGATCCGGGTGCCGACGTCACGGGAAGCGCGTGACCATTGAATGCAGTCGGATGCTTCTGCCCCGATACTGCTGGCCGCGAGGCGCGGCCAGCCACACCCGGGGCGGGTGTGCTCCCCCAACTTCGGTGTTCGAGGTTAACAAATGTTCGGAAGCTTAACTTGCCAGAAGGACGATTCGTGCAGGCGTGCCGCCTGCGCTACGAATAGTTTGTCCCCGATTCACCTATCGTCCGCTTCGGCGATTAGTCCGTCGTAATACTTCCGAGCATGGTCGTAGGCCGCTTTGGCCTCGCTCTGCTCGGCTTCGGCATACGTCCGCTGTTTGTGCAGCCAGAGCTGATCGACACTGTTTCGAAACCACTGGGCGCTGGCTTTTGAGCGAATAGGTTTATCCTCTACGAGGATGAAGATTGGATTCGTGTGCGATGAGGGAAAGATGCGGAGCGCCACCCAACCGCTTTTGGTGATTTCGATGTCAAATTCCACGTCTTCCTCACGACCGTCGTTGGTGACATCGCGCCGCTCCGTAGGATACCCATTGACGATGACTTCCAGTGGCACGGTTTTTCCTTTGCCGGTTCGGGCTGCCACCTTGGCAGTAAGTTTGATTCGGGCGCGAGCCGGCAGACGGAGTTCGCTGGATTGTTCGCCGACCGCGACGGTTTTACTCCCGGTGGTCGCCTTGAATTCCATCAGATGGCTGAACCCATCGCTGACGTAGCTGCGGCCATTGCGGATTTCTTCGCACCAGCGGTCGTAATCGAGTCTGCCATCCACTTTCGCATACACGCGTCCCTTGCCCACGCGGTCGCCGCTGATGCAGGGGAAATCAGTTTCGCCGCTGGCGCGGACGCGGAAGCCGCAATTGAGCGTGTGATACCACATGTTGAATTCGGCCGTACGGTCGGTGTCCATGGTGGAGATGAAATCGACGGCGGGCACCAGCTTGCCGTCCGGTCCGGGAACGTTGTGCGTGATGTCCACGATGTATTCGTTGGCACCGATGCCGTCGTGGCGCGGGATGAAGAAGTTTGGCAGACCGTTCGGTCCGTCGATGCCGGGAGTGCGCTCCCCGGTGGACGCCAGGCCAATGGCTGAGTGCGCCGGTCCGGTGATCGCGCCTTGTCGCTTCGCCCATTTCAACGTGCTCAAGCCAAGGGTTGGCCAGTGGTCCTTGGAATCGCCGCCGGGGAAAATTTGTTCCTTCAACCGCAACAGGCAGAGATGACCCGAACGATGCGAACCGAAACCGGAAACCTCGACATCGTATCGCAGCAGATAAGGGTAACGGGAGGCCGGATCGAGTTTGCCGGTGAAGAATTGTTTCTGGTAATCGAATCCGGGGCCCCACGTCAGGTTGGCCCCGATTTTCAGGTCCTCGCCCTGGGTATGGCGCGCCATGTGTTCGGCCAGCACGCCTTCAGTCGGATTGGCGTAGTGTTTGCATCCAGCCGCGTGGATGTGATGATCGCCCGAATACCAGCCGAGCTTCGCGGGATCGACCCAGCGTTTGACCTGATAGCGGAACGTCGCCGACTCGCCATTGACGGCGAGTTGGCGGTTTTCCGGAATTGATTCGGGTCCGCGCGAACAGGCGATGGTGTATTGCCCGATCGGCAACCGTACCGTTTCGCCATCGTGGCGGTAAATCTGCGAATGGAAAAAGAAATCGGGCGCCAACCGTTTGCCTGGGGCCGGATAAATCCGACCGTGATCGTCGGTGATGACGAACGACGCCGTGCCGGGTTGACTGTTTTCATCGAGCACCCGAAACATGACGGGCATCGAAGCGAAGGTGTAGAAAGTGAGAGACACCGACTTCGATTGTGTCCGGCCGCTGTCGGCATAGGAAAGTTGAATCCAGTCCACCTCGACATGGCCCGGCTTGCCACCGAGATCGAGCCGAAGGGCGTTCAATGATCCTGTCGCCGTGAAAGGAATCGCGTAGTCGCGCCATTGACCGCCGGCCTGCTCCAGCATGAAATTGACACGGCGGTTTCCATCGAATTGTGGTTTGTTCCGCGTGGACCAGAACACCTGACCGAACGATCCGACGGATGATTTGGCGCTGAATCGAACGACCATTTTGCCGCCGGGCGCGGTAATGGGAATGGCCATTGACGGATCACGATCGGTGATCTCGCCGTGCAATGCCCCATTCGTCACGGACAGGGTAATGTCCCGCAATTCGCGCCAGCCTTCCGCGCCGGAATCAAAGTTCCATTCTCGGATAATACCCGTGGTTCGGGTCTCGGCTGTAAGATTGGGCGTATCGGGTAATTCCGCGCTGCCGAGATGGAAAGACAATCCGGCGGAGCGTTGGCCGGCGTCCTTGCTGTAAATCTGGATGATTCGATATTCGAGTTCAAGGCCGCTGAGGCGCGGTTTGAGCGGGCGACTGTTGTACATCTGCAAATCGAGCCAGCGAACGGCGACTTGTTCTGGCGTGGCATTGGGCAGGGGGCCGGCATTGGGACTGGTCACACCGAGCGAACTGCGGGATTGCGCCATGTTGATCACCTTGACGAGATGGGTGGTCCAGCCCTGTTCCTGGAGCGGGATATCCGCGTTGGAACTCGTGCAACTCAGTTTTCCGTCAGCGTCAATGCTCACGGCTGAGAGGCATAGCGGATCGAGAGCGTCTTGAACTGCCGCGACGATGGCCAATAAGCGGGAAAGCGATTTCACCTGGTCAAGTTGCCGCCTGCTCACCGCCGAAAGCGGACTGCCCAGATACGCGAGCGCTTCACTCAATCGCGTTGCCTGCGCGAGAAGCGGTTGCGCCTCGACGGATTCGACGCGTGGCATGGCGGCGCGTGCGTCCACTGCGGCAAGCGTGAGAATTACTGACGCGAGCCGCGCCTCCAGGAATGGAATCCGGTGCATGATGGGAGAAAAGCACTTCGCCCGGAGCGTCACAAGGACGGATTTCTGAGGGGCGCGTTCGAGCGGAGCCCTCGAAGCGTAAGCAATGTTGGCGCGTAGAATTGCCTTCGAGAACCCGATGGGTTCTAAGCAATGGTAGCCCCGGGTAAGCGTTGCGCCACCCGGGGTTCTCGACGTTCATGACTCGCACCCCGGCAGGGGTGCCAGAAGATTTACCGCTTGGTTCTGCGATCCCTCCGGGATCGACGCTATATGATCTCCTCACCCGGGGTAGCGTTTTGCTTACCCCGGGCTACCGATTCTTTGAACC
>CALBIE010000843.1 GCA_937893495.1 uncultured Verrucomicrobiales bacterium
TAGTTTTGATGTCTCCGCTGCGCTCCGAATCAAAGCTATGCTTCATTCGGTAGCCTCATCCGGCGGGGTGCGGCGTAATCTGGCACGAATCAATGAAATCACAAATCCCCACAGATACGACTGAAGGATGACCCAAAATGCACCGATCGCGAACGCCGGCATGAAGGTCGAATCGGGTGAAACGCGAAGGCCAGGAATGAGCGCGGCACCCCATAATCCAAACGGAAAAAGGAGCACATATAGTGCGAATGACCCGGCGGGCTCCAGAAAATCTGGAATGTCAATGTAAAGGGAAACACGACTACCCTCGAGTAACATCAGCAGTAATGCCACCGAAAGCATGTGTACAACAGCTATTCCACCGACAGTGGAAAACCTGTAGAGATGGAAGCGCATACTCAAGAGGCTACCAGTCAAGTGAGTGACCGGGACTGTATTCGGTGTTTCTCATGTTCAAAATCTTTCTCGCTCGCCATCATTTTGGAACCGGCACGCCCAGTCCCGGTTCAATCCACTGGCCAGGCAGCATCGTGTGATCAAACTTGCTTCTCCTGCAACTTCGCAACCTGCTCGCGCAACTCACGAACCTCCCGCTGCAAATTGGATGTCACTGTGGCGACAAACATAAAGCATATGGGCTGGAAGCAAAGGAATGGAATCACCCACGCCGTGGGGAAACTAATAAATGTTGAGACGCAGATCAGCGATAGTGCTGCACTGAAGCCCATCGGTATCCAGTTGCCTAGTTTTTGTATCATAGTGAATCCATGTTTTGGTTTTTGTGGAAAAATGGTGGTGCTCATGCCGCCTAACCGTCCAAGTGAGTGACCGGGACTGAAAACGGTTTTTTAACATCTTCAAAATCTCTCTCGCTGCCATCGGATTTCAGTCGGTACGCCCATTTCCGGTTCGACGGATGCTTCGTTCAGCGCGACGTAGGTCTCATGAGTCCCGATATGAACCCATCGCATACCCTTCGCATCCGTGCCGTCGTGGCAGATTTCGAATTCAGGAAATGCGGTCTGGAGAAAGCGAATCGAGGCATCGACATCACGCACGAGCAGGTTGGCATGTTCTAGCCGCACACCCATGGAGCCATTCTTACATTGGCCGACTCGATTGGCAATCGCCCGCAACGAACCTCTACTCGTGGGCACGTTCGAGCACCCCACCCGCCCGGAGCGCGGCATTCATGCCGCAGAGACGTGGTCGGAGAGAAATGTTCTCGATAACGTCAAAGGTCAGACGCAGCCCGAAGCGCCGTTGCCTGCACCGCCTTGTCCGATGCTTGGTTTCATTCCCATGGTGATTTGCTTGGAGAACCGCTTGAACCAGCGTAACTCCATTCTGATTTCCAACTCCTCAATCCGGCGATTTCTGTCTCATTAAAGCCTCTGACTTTCCCGTAGTCAGAAGTCACCTCAAATAAAACCTTCACATCTGGCTCTCCATTTTCGCGGAGGTAGGCCGCTAGTTCATCGGAATACTCTCCAATGTAGTGGCCTGGAAAATCAACGAATGACAGAACAACCTCTGATTCCTTCATTCCGGTCGAAGGGCTTGGCTTGATCTCCCATGTCATCATGTATTCGCGGGTTTCTTTCTGATCCACAAATGGTCCTACGCTCGTTAGGAAAAGAGTAAAGAGTGCCGTGAAAAGCAGTGCAGATAAAATAGCCACTTTTCTTTTCTGGAATTTTGCCTTCGCTAACCAACACAACAACAGAGCGAGGCCAATGAAAAAAGATAGGCCTCCGATAAACAATAACGGACGGACGTCGATGTAGGCGAGGGGCATCATCTTCGATTATTCATCGAACATTTTATTCGTCCGGTTTCCCGATCGTCAATCGGTTTGCCACGCGGTGTCGCTCGCCGATTGCTGGAGTTCACGGTTCCGCCACGGGACTATACGGCCAGTCGGTCAGCTTGTAGCACGCCGCTTCCTGTCCATTGCGGACGAACAACCGACCGCGTGCGATGGCGGGATGATTCCAGGTCTTCCCTTCAATCGCCTGAAAACGGCCCAACTCCACATGGTCGTCCGGAGTCGCTTTCACGAAAACGACTTCGCCGTTTTCGGCCTGAATCACCAGCACATCGCCAACGAGCAGCATCTGTCCAAAACCATACCGGCCGCCTTTCCACCGACGATGGCTGCCCGCCACGTCAAGGCAGACCAGGATTCCTTCGTCGAATCCGTAAACAAACTCGTCCTTCAACACGAAATTGTTGAACTTTGATTTCAACCGGATGCTGCGCCACCGTTCCTCCGCCGACCACTCATTGCCGTTCCGTTTCACGTCCAGCAAGATCGCGCCTTTCGTGTATCCGACTGACAGCAATACCGCCTCCTCCTTGAATACCAATGGCTGCGCGACATTGATTTTCGGCGAGGATGACCACGGAAAAGTCCACAGCACGGAACCGTCGTCCACGCGATGCGCCGCGATGCCAACTCCGTTGAAACTCAGGATCTGTTCCTGTCCGCGAATTGTGAATATCTGCGGAGAAGCATACGACGCGATTGAATCTCCTCCCGACCACCGTTTCTCGCCCGTCTCACGATCATAGGCGACCAGGCTTTTCCCTTCCTTGCCACCGGGCGAGACCACCACAAATTGTTCGTACACGAGCGGCGAACCGGCCATCGCCCACTGGATGTTCGAAGCCGAATTGTCGTCGAGGATATTGATCGACCAGACCCGTTTGCCAGTGCCGGCTTCGAAACAATTGAGAATCCCGGTCGAACCAAGCGTGTAGAGTTTCCCCCGATAATACGTTGGAGTTGCGCGAGGTCCCGGACCGCCCATTGCCTCCTCAAATCGCGCGGCATCGGCGTGGCGCCAGACCTGCGCACCCGTCCGCGCATTATACGCAGTAACGACTTCCTCATCACCCTGCTGTTCCTGCGTCCAGACAAACTGCCCGGCCGCGGCAAACGACGACCACCCATCACCCATCGGAATCCGCCACAACTCCTCCGGCCGCAACCAAGCGTCGGAATACTCCAGCTTTCGGACAATCCCATCGCGACGCTCACCTCGGAAGCCCGGCCAATCCGAATCTTTGGCCAAGTAGTCCGCGTCCAGCAATTCGATGCTGTCAGTTACCAGTCCCTGCTCGCCCGCCAATTCCAAACGCCGCCGTTCCGCATTTTGCTTCGGCGTCATTTCCCAGCGAAATGAAAACTGGGGCACCATATCACCTCGAAAGCCATCGAATCGCAACAGGCTGGCAACACCGGCAATCAAAACCAGCCCCCCGATTCGCACATACCAACGCGTGCGACTGAACAGCACCCACCAGATGAGCAGCAGCACCCCGGTCAAAAAGGATGCTACCAACAACGAAACACCCTGCAACGTCTGGTCCTCTTTGCGAACGAAATGGAGATAAACCATCCATTCAACGACGCCAATAATTCCAATGATGAACAAGGCCGGCCACCAGCGAACTCCACGTGGTTTTGCTGGCTGATCGGGATTGGACTCATCTGGCATACGGGGAAAATGAAGAGTTGCCCGAAATTGTCAAAGCACCGTTCGGAATCAGCATGGATGACGTAAGTAACTGCGGAGCACAGGCATGCCGCCTCTAAACCTGACGAGAGACTCCGTTCGGGATCGCAGTTGGCAACCCGAAACCATTTCTGAACCCATCACGGACGGTGACGCCAATGCCATAGTTTGGTTCTTACAATCGCCGCAAGAAAAGAGGGTTGCCCGATCCGCCCATCGGCGTTAGTAATCTCATTCCCATGAAAAAGCTCATTACCCCCCTCATCGTCGCCGCGCTCGCGCTGGCGTTCACCACCCCCGCTTTCGCGGCGGAAAAGAAGAAAAAGGATCCGAACGCCCCCCGCACCATCACGGGTGTCGGCATCTGCGGTAAATGCGAACTCGGCAAGACCGATGTCTGCACCAACGTCATCAAGCGGACGCAGAAAGGCAAAGACGGCGCGGAAGACAAGACCATATTGATCTGGCTCGCCGATAATGAAACGGCCAAGGACGCTCACGGCAAATTCTTCTGCAAGGGCGAAACTCCCGTCGCGGTAACCGGCACGATCAAGCGGGAAGGAAAAGGCAAGGATGCCAAAATGACCATCACCGCCAGCAAGATTGAAGCTCCGAAGAAGGGCAAGAAAAAGAAGAAGGACAAGTAGTCAAAGCCTGCCGACACCCTCAATTCTCAATCTGCGAAGCCCCGATTCAAATCGGGGCTTTTGCTTTGGCAAGACCCCTTGCAATCCACACCGTTGTTGCCCCCCTGAACCGGAGCGCCGGCATGTTGCCGGCTTATTCGCTGCCGGAGTCCCGCACGATTGGATTTCGACCGGAGTCGTATCGTTGACATACAACGGTTTAA
>CALBIE010000844.1 GCA_937893495.1 uncultured Verrucomicrobiales bacterium
TGTCGGTCAGGATAGGTTTGTCCCAGTTAATGAATCGATGAAGCCCGTCGGCCTGTTCCATGATATCCATTCCCGGGCGGATGCTCAGATGGTAGGTGTTGCCGAGGATAATCTGCGTGTCCATCTCGAGCAATTCACGGTTGTCGAGCGCCTTGACGCTGCCCTGTGTTCCGACCGGCATGAATACGGGCGTATCAATCACGCCACGCGTCGTGGTAATCCGCCCAAGGCGCGCGTGGCTGGATGAGTCAGTCTTAAGTAGTTCAAACACCGGCGGGATTGAGGCACGGATTCCGCCGAATCGGAAAGCAATTTCATCTGACCTCGCCGATGCATCGAGCTCGCCGGGCACATTCGCGTGAAGCCCCTGTAGCGCAGGCTTCCAGCCTGCACAAAACCGTTACCGCGCCAACAACGCTCCGAGTTTTTCGGCAGCGGTGGTTGGCAAGATCACTCGATCGACAGGCGAGACGCCTGCGCTATGGGGGGCCGGTTCCCGGAATCGTTTATCTCCGACCATGTCGCTGCGGCATGAATGCCGCGCTCCCGCCCTTCAATAGCCTCGTTCCGGCTAAAAGAGTTGAAAGTCCGGCCTGTTTCCATGAATTTGGGGTCAGAACGACCAACGCTATGGAACCCGCACCCATTCAGATTCTGCACATCGAGGACAATCCCCTCGAAGCAGCCCTGATGCGGGAACTGGTTTCGGTCTCGATTCCGGAACAACATGAACTGAAGTGGGTTCACACCATGGGGGAAGGAATCGCGGAACTTGCGACCAATAAATACGACGTGATTCTCGTGGATCTGTCGCTTCCCGATGTCAGCGGCATCGAGACTGTGCGTACACTGACGCCCAAGGCAGGTGGCGTGCCGGTCATTGTGCTGAGCGGATATGATGATGAGAAGACCTCCCTCGAAGCGTTGCGGGCCGGAGCCCAGGATTATCTGGTCAAAGGCGAGGTGAGCAGCCACCTGTTGCGGCACGCGATTCGCTACGCGATCGAACGCAAGCGACTCGACACGGCGTTGGCATGGGAACGAGAACTGGTGGATACGTTGCTGGAAAACATTCCGGATCGCATCTACTTCAAGGACAAGGAGTGCCGCTTCCTGCGAATCAACCGGGCGCTCGCGAGCCTGTTTGGTCTGGAAGATCCACTTGATGCAGTGGGACATTCGGTCTTCGATTTTTTTGAGAAATCCATTGCGGAGGCGATGGTCAAAGATGACCGCAAAGTGATGAATACGGGCGAACCAGTGATTGGTCAGGTGGAGGAAGAGGCATTGCTCGACGGAAAGTGCAATCGGGTGATGACCACAAAAATGCCGCTCCGGAATCCCGAAGGTGAGATTATCGGAACGTTCGGACTTTCGCGCGACATCAGCAATTTGAAGACAAATAGCCCGAACGTGGTCGCGCCGTGAGGTAAAGCAATGAAGGCGAATGAAACAACCCGGCTGCTTCGTCTGGCCATCGGGCGTAGCCTCGAATCAAGTAGAATCGACTACGAGTCATTAAAGGCGGTCGAACCAATGTCGGGTTGTTCCTGACCCCAATAACCGACAAAACGGATGAGCGAATCAGAAGAAGTCACCACTGAGACTCCGGAGCGAGTGACTGTTCTGCTGGTGGAAGACAATCCCGCCGACGGATTGCTCGTGCGAACGATGCTCAATCAGGGGCAGGGAGAGCGGTTTCAATTTACCAATGCCGAAACGCTGAACGAGGCCCTGGAGGCGCTGGACAAAACTGAGTTTGACGTCGTTTTACTCGATCTGTCCCTTCCGGACAGTCACGGGTTGGACACGTTTTCCGTCATCTGCAGTCGTTCGCCCACGACTCCAATTATCGTCATGAGCGGCCTGGACGATGAGCGAGTGGCGATGAAAGCCGTTCACGCCGGTGCCCAGGATTACCTCGTCAAGGGTCAGGTGGACCAGATGCTGTTACATCGCGCGGTTCGCTATGCAATGGAGCGCAAGGCGGTTGAACAGGCGCTCCGGGAATCGGAAGCTTTTTACCAATCGCTCGTCGAACACCTGCCACAGAACATTCTCCGCAAAGACGTCAACGGTAAGTTTACCTTTGCGAATCAGAAATTTTGCGCGGAACTGGGATTACCGCTCATCGAAATTCAGGGAAAAACTGACTACGACTTCTTTCCTCCGACTTTGGCCGCTAAATACCAGGAGGACGATCGGCAGGTGATGAACACCGGCAAGATTTACGAAACCGTGGAGGAGCACGATCCTCCCGGTGGTCAAAAAGTATTCGTCCAGACGGTAAAAACCGCCATCTACGATGAAACCGGCCAGGTGATCGGAACTCAAGTTATCTTCTGGGATGTCACGGAAAAAACCATCGCGGACGAAAAACTCAAGGCGGCTCATGCCGAGTTGGCAAAAAGCAAGGACGAGCTGTTGCATGCGCTGGCGGATTTGCAACGATCACACAATGAATTGAAGCAGGCGCAGCTCCAACTCATCGAGATGGAGAAAATGCAAACCATCGGACAACTTGCCGCCGGCGTTGCGCATGAGGTAAAGAACCCCCTCGCCATTTTGCGCATGGGTGTCGAATTTCTGACCACCTCTTCCGCTGGAGAAAATGAGCACAACAAGCAGGTTCTCGTGGACATGAACGATGCAATCCATCGTGCAGATACTATCATCATGGGACTGCTCGACTTTTCCGCGCACCGAACCCTCAATCTGGGAGGAGTCGAATTGAACCAGCTCATCAGCGAGACGCTTGGTCTGGTTCGACATGATTTGGCGAAGGCCAATGTGGAGTTCCAGACGGAATTGGCGGAAGGATTACCCGAAGCGCTCGGCGACGCCAACAAGATCAAACAGGTTCTCATCAATCTTTTTACCAACGCCGTTCATGGGATGCCCGACGGCGGAAAACTAAGCGTGCGGACATTTGTCACGAAACATGTGGATGATTTGGAGGAGAATCCGGAGGGTTCTCGGGAAACGGCCTTTTACCAGGCAGATGAATTGGATTTGGTCTGCGAAATCGAAGATACCGGGACCGGAATCCCGGAGGACAAGCTTCAGCGTATTTTCGATCCGTTTTTCACCACCAAATCGGCAGGAAAAGGCACTGGGCTCGGTCTTTCTGTCACCAAAAAGATCATGGAATTGCATCACGGATCGATTTCCGTCAAAAACAAGGCTCCACACGGCGTCCGAGTTACCTTAACATTACGCAGCAAAAGGAAAGAAAATGCCTGACACCAACGAAACACCAGCGGTCGAGAAGAAAAAAATCCTCATTGTGGATGATGAAGCAATGTTCACGCGAATGGTTCGCATGAATCTGGAACAGAGCGGCCTCTACGAGGTGAAGGAGGAAAACCGGGCGCCACACGCCCTGATCGCCGCCCGCGAATTCAAGCCGGACCTCATCCTTCTGGACGTTATTATGCCGGGGATGGACGGAGGTGAACTCGCGAATCAGTTCAAGCACGACTCCATATTGCGAAAAACGCCCATCGTTTTCCTGACCGCCACGGTATCCAAGTCCGAAGCCAAGGAAACCGGTTACATGAGCGGCGGGTATTTGTTTCTGGCCAAGCCAGTCAGCCTGAAAGTGCTGCTCAAGACCGTCGAAGACCACCTGAGCAAATCTGACAACTCAGCTTAGCCGGAACGATGCAGATGGAGCGCGGAATTTATTCCGCGCTCCTGCCGCTCCATCTGCATAGTCCCGGCTTAGACCGCCAATTCAGCCCATAGAGTTGCCGCTAGTGATTGCACTGCTTCGGCAATTTTTTCTTTGGCAATGAGCGTCAATTCCCCACCCCGTGGCTTGAGTTCCACCTGGCCGTTGGCCAGAGCTTTTTCGCCAATCGCAACGCGGATGGGAATTCCCACGAGTTCGGAATCCTTGAACTTGAATCCCGGTCGCACGTCTCGATCGTCCAGAATCACTTCCATTCCAGCAGCAGTCAATTCCTCGTAAAGCGCGTTGGCGATGCGCATCGGTTCACTATCTGGATCCACATTCAACGGCGTCAGGCATACCTGAAAGGGCGCAACCGAAATCGGCCAGATGATGCCGAATTTGTCGTTTGATTGTTCGATCACGGCCTGCATCGTCCGCGTCACGCCGATGCCATAACAGCCCATGATGCAGGGCTGACTCTTCCCGTGCTCATCCAGAAAACGGGCATTGAGACTCTCACTGTACTTCGTGCCCAGCTTGAATACGTGACCAACTTCGATGGCACGCTGTATTTTCAGT
>CALBIE010000845.1 GCA_937893495.1 uncultured Verrucomicrobiales bacterium
GCGACGATCCTGAAACGACGTTGGAGAATTGCTTTTGGGTAGCCGAAAAGAATGGATACGACCTATGGGCCAGCAATCCAATTGAATTGCTCGGGTTGGCTGCCATTCACCAACACCAGAAACCGATTGGTCCACCGACGTCTTACTGGTGGAGAATCGACGGAGAGGATATTGTTAATGAACTCTGTGAAGCCCAATGGCCTAGTGACGCCTCGCCAGATCTGCGTTGAAGCGATTCAACGCGAAACATCGTTGCCTGAGTCTGCGCGTTCAGCGGCAGAGAGCATTACCTCCGTGAAGTCAGCCAGATTCGACGACTCGTACATGGACTTTCTCAAAGAGCAGATCAATTTCGGTGCACGCGGTCCAGAGTGGACCGAGCGCCTTGAGCGTAGGCGCGATGGATTGGCTTGTCTGGTTGGAATTGAGCATTTGCAGTGCAGGCTCCAATTCGAAGGTCATGATTGGTCTTTCCATATCCATGATGGAGAGGTTGTATTCCGTGAATTCTATTCTGTTTGAAAACGATGCGATCCCACCGATCAAGCGGGGCAAACAGCAAACGAATGATAACGATCACCATTCAGGCCATTGAATACGGCATCGTTTTTTTGATGGCCCAGTGGAGTGGCGGTGCAAAGTGGGCTTACGGACAATTGCTTCCTGCTATGGAGCAGCGTGGCATTCCGGTGAAACAACTGCACGTATTCGATGTCGATCTTCATTCAGGACTTTACGACATGCCGGAGTTGACTGGCAGGATTCACGGGTGGGGAGAAACGGCCGTCGTCAGAGGCGGCAAGATTGTCTTCGTCACAGTCCTTGGTGAAGATAAGAGCCGGATTGAGGAGAATTGTGATGAGTTGTTCAAAGCCTATGATTCCTAAATGGACGCATCGATATTTCCGGCTTCGGCCGGAGGAAGATCTTCTAAATGCTGCAATTCAATCAGCGCCGTGGCTGCTGCGCGTACTTCATATTTCCCTCCCGGACGTTTTTGTACGCGGCGAACTGCGAGAAGCCTACCGAGAGTTCAAATCCAAGCTGGAACCGCGGAATTTGTGTGGCCATTTCATTTTTATCAACATTCGCTTGCGATGAGAAAGAGGTTTCTGGTTGAGAAGCATGGTAAGCCCGTCCGCGTGTGGATGGCCGAGTTGAACTGAATTCAGTACGCACAAAACACTCATCAAAACAGCATCACAGAAATGTACTTGTTTTTGGATTCGGATGGCATGGAAGACTTGGGCCTCTGCCTATTGGTGCCTCGCGCCACAGGCGTAACGTATGCCAATCAATGCGGAGGAATATCCTGCGAGGAGAAATCGATGGAAGGATTCGTCGTTCCCCTCGGTCGACGAAATATTGAACAGGAGATTCACGAGTTTTTCATGAGAGAATTCGGTGAAAACTGTTACCCTCCACACAATATATGGACGGAGAAGAGGGTAAGTGACCTCGGTAAGATTGTGACCAAAGTCCCCGTTTCCCTGTCAACACCTAACAGCAGCGACGAGCGCCGTGAATTCCTTCGACTGAATACGGAAAAAATGGGCGAGTGTATCGAGGCTTGGATACCCGTGATAAGTGTTTACGGAGAGGCATTATTGGTTCTGAAGAACAGTGATTAAGATGGGAAATAGGTACCGAAACCCGTTTGATCCGATTGCAGTTGCTTGGGTAGAGTTGTTCACCACACTAATCCATCAGCTTCAACGATGAATCCGATTGGCTTGAAACAACAATCGGATTCCTTTGCGCACTCGGTGGCTTGGTGGTTAAGTACTTGCGGGAAAAGTATTCGCAATGAACCCGATTCGAAACGAATGGCGCTTGAAAACTGAATTGCTCCCGACGGAGAATTCAAACAGGACGAGACGTACGACGGCATTTACTCTGATGCTTCTCGTTTTCAAATCGGCTGTTCAGGCCGCATCACCTTCGGAAGGCAAAATCGCTTTTTTCGAGTCGAAGATTCGCCCGGTGCTGGTCAAGCATTGCTATGAATGCCACTCCGCTGAATCCGGCAAGGCCAAAGGCGGTCTGTTGCTCGACGGCCGCGACGCGATTCGCAAAGGGGGCGATACCGGTCCAGCCGTTGTTCCTGGCGAACCGGCTAAGAGCCTTTTGCTGACCGCCATCTCGCATCGTGATCCCGATCTGCAGATGCCGCCCAAGAAGGCGCAATTACCGAAAGCGGTCGTCGACGACTTCGAGCGCTGGATCAAATCCGGCGCGGCCGATCCGCGCGGGCCATCCGGCCTGACCGTCGAACGCCCGCCCGTGGACATTGAAGGCGGACGAAAATTCTGGGCGTTTCGCAAACCGGTTCAATCGCCCCGGCCGAAAACTGTGCAGCCGGGCTGGGCCAAACGGGATTTGGATTACTTTGTCCTGAACAGGCTCGAAAACGCTGGATTGACACCGACGCCCGATGCCAAACCGGTCACTCTGATTCGCCGATTGTATTTCGATTTGATTGGACTTCCGCCCACTCATTCCGCCGTGGTCAAGTTCAACCAAAGAGCAAAGAAGGACGGGCTTGATTCCGCGCTGGCCTCCGAAGTGGATTCCCTGCTCGCCTCCGAGCGCTTCGGTGAACGCTGGGGCCGGCACTGGCTCGACGTCGCGCGTTTCGCGGAATCCAGCGGCAAGGAATCCAACCTGACATTCCCGCACGCATGGCGTTATCGCGACTATGTCATCGATGCGTTCAACGAGGACAAGCCCTTCAACCGTTTCATCACCGAACAGATTGCGGGCGATCTGCTGCCAGCCAAGAATGATGCTGAACGCGCCCGTCTGCTTGTCGCCACCGGATTTCTTGCGTTGGGTCCGAAGGGACTGAACGAGATGAACAAACAGCAGTTTTTTGCGGATCTCGTTGATGAACAGATTGATTCAGTCACCCGCGCCGTCATGGCTTCGTCGGTTGCCTGCGCCCGTTGTCACGATCACAAGTTTGATCCGTTCAGCATGGAGGATTACTACGCGCTGGCCGGGGTGTTCCGCAGCACGAAGACGTTCTTTGGAACCGCCATCGGATCGGAGAACAACATCGGCGGCGATCTCATCACCTTGCCATCATTGAAGAATCAGTTGATCCCGAACAAATCGCTGCCGCCAGCCAAAGTTGCGTCCCTGAAAGCCCGGGTTGCGAAACTCAATGCCGAGGAGCGGGATGGAAGGGTCGCCATTCGCAAAGCAATCGCCGAGGGACGGAATCCCGCCGGTCTTTTTACGTTGCGCGACGCGCTGCGCATTCTGTGGACCCGCGGCGGACTCGAAGGGCAACTCAAGACGATTGACGACGAAGGCAACGCTCTGCCGCTGGCGATGGGCGTCATGGATCGCGAAGCCATTAACGATGCGCCATTGTTGGAACGAGGCGAAATCGCCCATCCCGGAAAACGCATCCCGCGAGCGTTTCCGCGTGTCATCGCAATGAAAGGAATTCCGGCACTCCCGAAAGGCCAGAGCGGCCGCCTCGAACTCGCGCAATGGCTCACCAGTCCGGAACATCCGCTCACCGCACGCGTGATGGCCAATCGTGTGTGGCGTCATCTCTTCGGTGCGGGCATCGTGAGCACGGTGGACAATTTCGGCTTTACCGGCGCGCGGCCAAGTCATCCCGAACTGCTCGACCATCTGGCGCTGAAGTTCGTTGCCGAAGGCTGGTCCATCAAATCATTGATCCGCGAGATCGTCCTCTCCCGCGCCTATCGACAGGCGTCAACCTATCGCGCTGATTGCTTTCAAAAGGATCCCGACAATCGTCTGCGCTGGCGCATGAGCAAGCGGCGGCTCGACGCCGAAGTCATCCGCGATTCCATGCTTGCTGTCGCCGGTCGGCTCGATACAACCCGACGCCCGGGCTCGCTCATTGCCGACGTAGGCGACAAAACCGTCTCGTTGTTCGGTTTCACGAAACAGATTCCCGCCGATTTGGATGGCTCCCGGCATCGTTCCGTTTACCTGCCGGTCGTTCGCGATCGGTTGCCCGATGTCCTCGACCTGTTTGATTTCGCCGAGCCGAGCCTCGTGACCGGCGATCGCGACACCACCAATGTCCCGCTGCAGGCGCTCTACCTGATGAACAGTTCGTTCGTGCAGAATCAGGCGGAAGGGCTAGCCGAACGAGTTCTGCTGGCGTCGGTAAGTCTCGAAGATCGCCTGACGCGCGCCTTTGAGCTTTGCTACAATCGCCGGCCCGATGCCGATGAACTGCGCCTGGCGAAGAAATTTTTCTCCACCGCACAGTCCAATTCCAACACGGCGGACTTGAAGCAGGCCTTGACGGCTTTTTGCCAATCGCTGCTTTGCACAGCCGAATTCCGCAATGTGGATTGACGACAATGACGCCATGAAAACCATCGACGAACAAACACTGGCCCGCTTGGCGGAGTCCTTTTCCCGACGCGCGGCCTTGAAGTCGCTGGCATCCGGGTTCGGTTATCTGGCGTTTGCGGCGCTGGCCAATGAAGCCGCCGCGAAAGGTGCCAGCACCCTGGCTTCCCGGGCATCCCATTTCCCGGCGCGCGCCAAACGCGTCATCTTTCTCTGCATGCGCGGCGGCCCATCGCACGTTGATTTGTTCGACCATAAGCCCGAGTTGATCAAACGCGCCGGCCAACCGGCGAAGTTGGGCCGCGATCAATATGGCGCGCGCCTGCTCGGACCGACGAGCCCGTTCGCCCAACACGGCGAGTCGGCATTGTGGATCTCCGATCTGTATCCGAACCTGGCCCGCCACGCCGATGACCTGTGCGTCATCAACAGCATGCACACCGACCTGCCAAACCACGCGCAGGCATTCGGACAGATGCACACCGGCAGTTTTCAATTCGTGCGCCCGTCGCTTGGTGCCTGGACGCTGTACGGGCTGGGCACGGAGAACACCAATCTGCCGGGTTTCATCACACTGAATCCGCCGGCGGATTTTGGCGGCTCGCGCAATTATGGCAGTTCGTTTCTGCCGGCCATCTGTCAGGGAACCAAGATTGGCGGCAGCCAGTTGCCGGACCTGTATGCGGCCCTGCTCGGCCGGGAACAGGAACCGGGGCCGCCGATGAAACACATCGGGAACGATCAGGTTTCGCGTCCGCTGCAACGCGCCCAACTGGATTTGATCCGCGGTTTGAACCAACACAAGTTGAAGGCCGATCAGTTTCATCCCGAAATTGAAGGCGCCATCGAATCGTTTGAACTGGCGTTCCGGATGCAGGACGAGGTTCCCAACGTGCTCGACCTGCGCTCTGAGCCGGAATCAATTCGCAAGCTCTACGGCATCGGCGGCGGGAAGGATCAATTCGCGCGCCAATGCCTGTTGGCCCGAAGACTGGCCGAGGCTGGTGTGCGGTTCATTGAGATTACCCCGCCGGCAAATTGGGATCATCATTACCTGCTCAAGGATTCCCTCGCCAAGACCTGCGGCATGACGGACCAACCTATCGCGGCGCTGTTGACGGATCTCAAGCAACGCGATCTGCTCAAGGACACGCTCGTCATCTGGGCCGGCGAGTTCGGTCGCACGCCCTACGCGCAGGGCGGCGATGGACGCGACCACAACAACAAGGGCTATTCGCTTTGGATGGCGGGTGGGGGAGTGAAGGGCGGAATGACTTACGGCGCGACGGACGAGTTTGGTCACAAGGCCGTCATTGATCCCGTTCACATCCACGATTGGCACGCGACGATTCTCCATCTGCTCGGACTCGACCACAAACGATTGACCTTCAACTATGGCGGCCGCAATTTCCGCCTGACCGAAGTTTACGGCAACGTGGTGAACGGCATCCTGACCTGAGGCACGGCAACAACTTGTAGCTGCGAATCAATATTTAGAGCTGACTCAGATTTGCCTGGCCGTCTAAAAGAAGATTTCCGTCAATAACCACCCGGTCTCCTTCGGCCAGCCCCTCGGAAACCTCGACCTCGCGATCCCCCATGCGACCGATTTTTATGTGCCGACGGTCATAACCGCCGCCGCCCTGGTCCACGAAGACAACGACCCGATCGCCCGTGTTCAAGACAGCCGTTCGTGGTATGGCGAGGACATCCTGTACTTCGATCTTGATTTCTCCAGTGGCATACATCTCGCGCAATAATCCTCGCTGCTTCTCGCCTTGAACCCGTACAGTTGGATTTTGAATTTCGACTCTAACCCTGGCGCTCCGTGTCGGCGTTTCCATATTTGGATCAACCAATACAATCGGCGCCCTCAATTGTCGGCCCGGTAAAGCCGGCACACTGATGATGACTGGTTGCCCGATTTTTATAGATGGAAGGTCATTTTCGTAGACGTCAAAGACAAACCACATCGTAAAAAAATCGGCGACCTCAAAAAGCGGCTCTCCCTCCTCCACGTATTGACCCTCATAGACGAACTGCCTCAGGACAGTCCCATCCAATGTCGCGAGAATGTCACTGGTGATCTTATCCTCTGGTTTGTTTTTGAGATTCTGAATCTGATTTACAGTCAACCCATACTGCAACAGTTTTTGTGAAACTGCGGCTAACAACCTGGCATGTTCCGCTGTAATCTTGGTCGAATGGTTCATCTGACTTTGACGATAAAGAATGGTGTATTCTCGCTCTATTTCTAGTAGTAGTGGACTATATATAGTCATTAATGGACCATCCCTTACTATCTCGGCACCAACGGATTTCGGGTACAGTTTTTCGATGCGACCAGGGACATTGGCGGAAATTTTTCGGTGCTTCGTCTCGTCGACGTCAATCGTACCTGCCACTTTAAGAGTTCGAGTCAAGGTTCTCCGCTGAACCATTACAGTTCCTGGATTCAAAACCCTCAGAGAATCTTTTCCGAGGACCAACACGTCATGGCTGTTTGTTTTTTTCCAATCTCCCTCGTATATTGGAACTAACGCCATTCCACAGACTGTACACTCTCCCGGTTTATCGGACTTAACCCATGGGTGCATCGAACTCTGATAGTAAAGTATCGGACGCTCGCGCAAGTCTATCTTTGCTACCGTCGGCGTGTGTCCTATGGACTTTGTCGCCATAAACCATCCGCTAGCCGCTCCAATTCCGAACAAAAGCATAAATAAACTTATTCTAATGTTAGTATTCATTTATCTAATTGAAATAATTCAAGTCGCCAATCTGATCCCT